>JAJTFC010000057.1 GCA_021298315.1 Planctomycetaceae bacterium | reverse complement strand
CGGGGACAGAGCCCGCGCGGTTGGCTTGAGGACGGCTTGCTTGGTTTGCGTCGTCGACAATCGTTTCGATCTTGAAAATCGAACATGTTCAGGGGTGCGTGTTATTTGCTCAATCTCCTTGTTACGCGCCTTGGACATGCTCGACCGGAGGTGGCGCTAGCGCTTAGCTCTGGCGAATGGTTGGGGCCAGGGAGTTGGTTGAATGTTGCTTAAGTGTTCTTTGCGTTTGCGTAAAACGGGCTCAGAGACCCGTTCTACGGTACGTTTCTCGTAGCATGGATCTGCGATCCGTGCGCGGTGTTTACCGACCGGAGGTGGCGCTAGCGCTTACCACCGGCGAATGGCTTGGATCCCTCCGGGATCGCCAGTGCGGCGCGGGGTAAAGGAGTTGATTGATCGTTGCTCAAGTGTTCTATGCGTTTGCGTAAAACGGGCTCAGAGACCCGTTCTACGGCATGTTTCCCGTAGCATGGATCTGCGATCCGTGCGTGGTGTTTAGAGGAATGGTCCCATCATCGAGCTTTTGGTTTGACATCCGATAACACCACCAAAATCTGCTTGTCGAGTGCTTCGGCGTATCGCTCGAGAGTACCAAGCGTTGGATTCGCATTTTCATTGTTTTCTAGACGTGATAGGGCGGCCCTATCGATTCCAGTGCGCTCGAAAATGTCATTGAGACTCAAACCCAAGCGTTCGCGCTCGGTTCGAAGCGCACTTAGCACTTGCCTTAACGGAACCCCACCGGCTACCACGCTAGACAAGCGATCCCTTGCACGCTGCTTGATCTCGGGTAATTCATTAGCGATCTGCTCACGGACCCTCGAGTGCCGCTGCTTTTCAGCATTGGTTGCTTTGCGATAAATTCTTTTGCCTCGTTCTCCTGCCATGCTATTGCTCTACTATGTAAGCTGTCACTGGATAAATGGTTATGTCATCGATTTGTTCGTATACAACCAAGATACACCTGCCATCTGGGGCAAATCCAAAAAGAATCGGTAAGCCAGATGACCGGCTAAAATCATGACCCTGTCAGGCCATGCTCGGCGATATGATCCATATTGCCTCCAGGCTCATCATTCCAGATGAAATCGTAATATGGCATCCTGAATCCCCTAAGAACCCTCCTTGAACATCCAAGTGTTGATTTGTTTTACAACATCTTGTTCGTCGGACAAGTCTAGCAACCTAGAACTCAGGGACAGACCTTGCGCGGTTGGCTTGGGGTAAGCGAGTTGGTTGAATGTTGCTCAAGTGTTCTTTGCGTTTGCGTAGAACGGGCTCAGAGACCCGTTCTACGCCACGTTTTCTCGTAGCATGGATCTGCGATCCGTGCGCGGTTGACAAAACTCGGGGACAGACCCTGCGCGGTTTGTGATCTCAGAGGGCGTTATCTAGGATCAATGTCCCAATAAAGATCCTAGCTCCCCTCGCCCCGCTTCGGGGAGAGGGGCTGGCGCGCACCAGGCTGTTTGGCTCATAAAAAATCACCATTCTCTCTTCCCCACTGAATTCATGGATCTAGTATTCATTTTGAAACCAGTTCTAAGGAGGGAATATGAAGCGAAGCAGAGCAAGATCGAAGGAGAGAATTGAATTCGCCAGATCGCAACGTAGGATGGCGAATGAATTTGTTTCAATAGTCTGGTTGTGGCTTCGCAATAGGCAGTGCTGCAAACAAAAGTTTCGTCGCGAGCATCCAATACCCCCTTATACAGTCGATTTTTGTTGTGTCGAACTAAGCTTAGTTATCGAAATCGACGGCGAGCATCATTTGAGTCCTGAGGGTATCGAACACGATCGCATTCGTGATGAATTTATGAAGCGATTGGGGTACCAGGTATTACGCATTGGAGGTTTTGAGATTCTCCGTGATGGACCTAGTGTTCGTGCTCGAATCGAAGCATTTGTTAGAGGAGTGATCAGCGCGACCCAGTGCTGCTCCACCCTCATCCCCCCCGCCCCTTGCTCCCGCCAGCGGGAGAAGGGGAGCCAAGCAGTTGTGGGTTTAGCAAAAAATCGGGGGCAAACCCCTCGCTGTTGGCTTGAGGACGGCTTGCTTGGTTTGCGTCGTCGACGGTCGATTCGATCGCGAGAAATCTAATGCACTGATGGATTTTGCCTGTTCGTTTCATCCCGTTGTTCCGCCTCTGGACATGATCCACCGGAGGATGTGCTGACGCTTAGCTCTGGCTAATGGCTTGGATCCCTCCGGGATCGCCGGGATCTCCATCGCGGCGCGGGGTAAGGGAGTTGATTGATCGTTGCTCAAGTGTTCTTTGCGTTTGCGTAGAACGGGCTCAGAGACCCGTTCTACGCCACGTTTTCTCGTAGCATGGATCTGCGATCCGTGCGCGGTGTTTACCGACCGCAAGCGACTGTTCATGATAGAGACGTTCACTCTGCAGCTGCCTCGTTTACACTTCGGGTTACTGGTATGAGCGTAAGGCCCGGCGCACTTCCGACTGATATTTTCATAAAGGGCTTGGCTCGAAGCGATCGAACTTTGAGCTTCCAATAAAAAACACCCGCGACGAATGTCGCGGGTGTTTTTCAATACTTTTCAATTGTCCAAGTACTACTTGGCTTCGTCTGGAGTAATCTTCGGAGCCGTTTGTTCTACAGGGGCTTGAGCAGGTGCCTCTGAAGACTGCACTGCTGGAGCAGCGACTGCACCAGGAACGACATTGCCGAAGATGATCGGACCCATTCCACCTCCACCTGCTTGCGGTGCATTGTAGATGTAGATCCCATCGAGGGCTTTGGTGACCCGCAGTTGGCACTCGGTCAGGTGAGCTGCCGAGTAGGGATCCATCGGTGTGCCACCGGCCAAGATTGCATCAACCTTCTTCTTGACTTCCTTGAGTTGCATCAGGGCCAAGCTGGTGATGGCCTTGTTGCCCGAGGTGCCTGGAACAGCAAGGTCGATCAAGCGATCGAGGTACTCGCGTTGCAGGTTTCGTCGCCAGGAACTGATGCGTGGCTTGCGAGCCGAGACTTCACCTTCTGGGTTTGCTCCAAGCTCGGACCAAACTTCGGTTTGAACCTTCTCGAGCATCTCCGGAAGCGTCAGGGCATCTTGATCCTTTGGAACCAAAAGCTCATTGTCATAAACGCGACGCAGAGTCGTTGGATTCATGAGCATCGTCAGCGCACTGGCTTGGATTCCCAGAACTCGATCGTGGACTGGGAAAGTCGACTCGCCCATCGAGCGAACCCCTTCGTCAATCCATTTGTCGTTGGTCAACCGGGTCAAAATCGCGTTGGAAAGTCCAAACGAATCGTCTCGGAAAGCGTTGCGGATCACAAAGTCCAGAGCCTTGCGCTGTTGCTCGGCTGGGATTGGGATCAGCGATTGACGATTGCCCGGATCACCCTTCTTGTCTCGATTGACGGTCGCACCGCCGATCCAGTTGGCCATCATGCTAACTGCCTTGGTTTGTTCACCGAGGGTCAGTTCGTAACCTCGGCGAGCCTTGCTCCAGCTATCGCCCTCTTTGACGAACTTGTCCAAGAGTCGCTCGCGATAGAGCTTGACCAATCTCATCTGGTTCTCGCAGTAGTCGAGCGGATCTTTGGAGTAGTCATAGCGACGGGCCAAAGGATCCGGTCCACCGGTATCTTCGTCGGTAGCGTACTGAAGCTCTGGCTCACTGGAACGCTTGAGAATCTCGCCCAGCTTGTTCTCTTCAGGGGTGTAACCGTACTCGATCGCCCAGTAGTCGTATGGACCGATACCGATCATCGTGTAATCGCCTCGTGTCTCGCTGTCGAGTTGATAAGGCATGTTGATCGGGATGTAATCCATCACCGATGATGCGATGGTGCGTTGGCCTTTGGTGCCGTTGGAGTTGATCTCCTTGAGCGACAGAGTGCTCGAGGCTTTGAAGTTGTGCCGCAGTCCGAGGGTGTGTCCAACTTCGTGGGCTACGAGTTCTGCCAAAAGTGGTCCGATGAACGACTCGGGCATCCCATCGAGCATTTCTTCCTTGGGCTTATCGGCCTTTTTCTCTTCGGGCTTTGCACCAGCGGCCTGAGGTTCTTGTTCGGCCAAGAATTGACCGTTCTCGTCCATCAGATCCAACGCCAAGCGGGCCATCGACATGTCCATCTGCTTGCCGTGAGCTGCGCTGCAGTAACCGTTGACTTGGCTGGTTCTTCCAAAGAGCCCATCGAATGGGGAGGAACCCATGAGCTTTGGATCGAGCTTCGTCAGCGGGTGTCCAGCATAGGGGAGTTGGGATTGCAATGCGTAGATGCCTTGCAAATGCTTTTGATTGGCTTCTGGGGCCAATCGAACGCGTGGATCCCAGCTTGGGTGAGAACCGAGCCAAGCGATCGTTTCGGGGGTCATGCCCTCCATAGCGATCTCAGGCATCAGGTCGTGGTATTGGAAGTTGAAGTGACGGATCCAACCATCGGTCAAAACCACGTCGGCATCAAGAATTTCGCCCGTCATGGGGTGAACGCGGCTTGGGCCAATCGCCGTTCCGACATCGTTGTTGAGCCAACGGATGAAGTTGTACTGAACGTCTTCGGGATCCAGATCCATCGTTGCAGGAGAGCGAGGATCTTGGTAGAGGACTTCGATCGCATCGGAGTAACCGATCTTTTCAAAGGCCTTGTTCCAATACTCGACCCCTTGCTTGACCCAACGTCGATAGCGAACCGGTGTGGTGTGCTCGATGTAGAAGCGGATCGGAGTTACCGGAGGACTGACCTTGAGGTTCGGATCTCGTTTTTCGAGTCTCCAGCGGGTGACGTATCGGACCCGCTTCTTGTCATCATCGTAGCTACCCAGATCGGTGTAGTTGGTGACAAAGTATCCGACGCGCTGGTCGGCTTTGCGGGGACGATAACCGGTATCCTCTGGAACTTCGCTAAACGAGTAGTGGATCGTTTGGAGTTTGCCACCGGCGGTGACGACTTCGAAGGCAAGCTCGGTGTTCTTGGTAAAGGGCTTGGCCTTGACGACTTTGGTCAGCGAAGGATCTTGGATCCGAACACTAGGGCCAAAGAACTTGCCTGCGTTATTGACAAATAAGGCATCGGCATCGATGACCGGGCCACCTTGGGGTGCCATCGTCACGATGGGAATATCCAAGAGAACCGTGTCGGTGAAAAGTCGCTTGACCGAAGACCGCGACTCGGGCTCGCCATTGGAGCGAATATCGAGTTCTGGCAGGATCAGCGCTAGGCGTTTGTTGTACATCCGCCAGTAGACGTAGTAATCACCGGCCTGCAAGCCAGCGAACTTATCGCCACTGCTGACGGTCAAAGCGATGAAGTACTTCTTGGTCAGCAAGTCCTTGGGGAGTTCCATCAAGACTTGGCCATCCTTTTCACGGGTCCAAAGTTTGCACAAGGCACCCCGGTCAGGCGATTTGGACTCGACCTTGGTGTAACCTTCGGTCACTTTGTCAAAAGGAGGATACTCCGAACCTGGAGCTTCTTGGGAAAATCCGACTTGGGGGCAGATGGCCCCTGCAAGCAGGCTTGCAGACAGGATGGCAGATTTTGCCATTCCTCGCATCACCGATCGACGATGGTCTTTGCTCATTCGTTTATTCCAAAAGTGTTGAAAGAACTTTGATGAATTCGTAACTCTTCGACGAGACATCCAAAAGGAAAGTAGGTCAGCTTTTTGTGGCAGGCTGGTTAACTCGAAGCTCAAAGTTTGGAGACTCTGACCGGTCAGTTGCCACAATCGGCAAACACACTACAAACCGGAGACTTTCGCCAAATCTTCACTTCCTAGCTTGCCCCACCCCCCCTCTTGGCTTGGCTTTCTCAAGGCATTATGAACCGACCCCCTCGAAAGGTCTATAAAAACTGGTGACTTAGGGCGACTTTTCAGCCGAAACCCGCCGATTCGATTCGATCCACAGAAGGAGCTTTTAGTTCCATGCCGGGCGGAGCAACCACCATTGGATAGGTTTTTTTAATCAAGAAGCCCTCGAAAAAGCAATGCTCATGGGTTCGGGGGGAATTCTGTCTTTTTTGTCAGAATGTTGCTCCCAGCACCCAATGCTATACGTCTTTATTAGTGTGGGGGGCGACGCCCGGGTCCCTCGCATCGATGCTGAGCGACCCGACGCCGATCGATCATCGCGCCCAAGAAAGCCCCCTAGGGTTACCTAGAGGGCTTTTTTGTTTATAGCGGATTGATCGCCCCAATTGTCTGAAACGGGACTAAGAAATGATCGAAGCAGGTCGTGGACGGGGATTGTCTTGAATGTATTGCAGTTTGCAATACGATTCCCAGCAAGGAGAAACGACCATGACCCCCGTCTAAACTTACGCGCGCTCAAAAACGCTTGGGAGCCATGATGCGGGGAGCGGAGTGACCGGGGTCGTCTAGCCTTAGGGTTTCGACCCAGTGCTATTTGACCGCAACGCTTTGGCGGATCTTCTCGAGGAGTTTCTTGGTCGCTTTGATCCCATCATCGGGGCTTAACTTGGATCCTTCGTACTCGATTCCAACCCAACCGCGATACCCGGCATCCAAAACGATCTTCATCATCTTGGAAAAATCGATCTTGGTCTCATTGCCGTCGGCATCGAAATCGTAGCTCTTGGCCGATACGGCTTTTGCCAAAGGCATCAAATCGGTGACGCCTTGGTAGCGATCGTATTCGTAGAAGTTTCCAAAGTCGGGCAAGGTCCCGCAGTTTTCCATTCCCGTGGCGCGAATTGTTTCGGCCAACCACTTGCCATTGGAGCTTAGGCCCCCGTGATTCTCAACGATGACGTTGATTCCAAGTGGCTTGGCATACTCGCTCAATCGACGCAAGCCATCGGCAGCGAGTTTGGAGCCTTCTTCGTAGGGTTTATCGGTCTCGGCATTGACCCGAATCGAATGGCAGCCCAAGTACTTGGCTGCATCGACCCACTTGTAATGGTTTTCGACTGCCGCTGTTCGCTTGGCCGCATCGCTGTTTCCCAAGCCACCTTCGCCATCGATCATGATCAGCACGTTGGTGACCCCTAGATCGCTGGTGCGTTTCTTCATCTCTTCGAGGTACTTGGCATCCTTGGCTTTGTCTTTGAAGAACTGATTGACATACTCGACGGCCTCGATCCCGAATCGCTCCTTGGCAACTTTCGCAAAATCTAAATTGTCGATCTCTTTGGCAAACAGCGGTTTGTGAAGCGACCATTGAGCCAGAGATATCTTAAAGGGCTTACCTGCTGCGGAGTCTTGAGCAGAGCTCCAGTTGGAAAGGCTCGTCGTGGCAATGGCTGTCGTAGCGACGCAAGAAGCGGATGTAGCCAGGAATTGTCGTCGGTTGGTAGATCGCATAGGGACCAGAGGTTATAAAAAGGTCAAAGGCGGGGAAGGCGGAAAGTACCCGATTTTATTTTGATCGAGTCTATCGGGCAAGCAACGGCGCTCAAGGAAAGTCAAAAAGCAGATTCTTCTATGTCCAAAAGAAAACCATCGACTTTGACGACCGGACAGGGTTCCTGCGAGCCAGTACTGACGCTCTTGGAGGTCGATTGGGATAGTGAGTCGATAATCCCTGAGGAAATCGAAGGATTGCTTGCCAAAGCCGATTCGCTACTTCAGTCTTACTGGGACTCCTGGCACCGCCGTCCGATCGAACAGTATGTCGCTTGCGATTTCCGCGACGTTTGGCGGGCGATGCAGGCGGTCAAAACCCAGAATCTCCCTTTCGGAAACCTTTTTTGCGAATGGGGATGCGGGTTTGGGATCGTCACCGCATTGGCCAGTAAGCTCGGTTGGGACGCTGTGGGAATCGAAGCCGAGGAATTTTTGTTTCAGCAAGCGCAAGCGTTCCTCAGATCGGAAAAGATCCCGGCTGAAATTTGGCATGGGAATTTTCTGCCGCCCGGATCTCAGGGGCTAGCCAAGCGACAAGCCAATCACGCTTCGCTGTTTCATCAGATCCCTTGCGTATACCCCAAAGTATCCTTAGGAGTCGATGACTTTGCCACGATTTTTGCCTACCCATGGCCAGGCGAAGACTACTTTCTCAAGGATGTCTTTCGTCACTACGCAGCCGACCGAGCGATCTTGGTTATGTTCTTGGGTCCTTACGAATTAGAAATCTACCGAAAGGACAGCAAGTAGTTTTGGTTTTGCTTTCTTCTTCTACCTTGTAACGCTACGGAGGACTTGGGAGAGCAAAGGCAAAAGCTGTTTTTTGCGGCTGACGATATCCGGTAGTTCGTACAAGCCGCGATCCAAGCATGGGTAATTGATATCATCCCAAGCGTCCGATTCTTTCGAAAGCAGAAGCAGCGAGCCGTTGCTGACCACATCGGTCACCAGCAGTGCCGAAAACTGCAATCGCTGCTTGCTGGCAAGTTCTTCGAGTGCCTTGCGTAGATCCTCTTTGCGATCCCAGAAAAGATCAAAACCGGTTTCTTCGATCTGAGAGATCGAAAAGCGGATCCCGTGTTCGGTAAACTCTTTGCAGTCCTCGCGTACGACTTCGGCCGGGGCGCAGTTGCGCAGCGCTGAACCGATCTCGAAAAACTCCTTTGCGTAGAGTTCAAGATCCACGTTGCAGAGCGTTTCGAGCCAAGAGAGGATATCGCGATCGACTTGGGTGGTCGTCGGAGATCGCAGGTAAAGTGTATCGGAGATGATTCCCGAGGCCATGCACAGGGCGATTCCAGGCGATGGAGCAAGGCCCGCAGCGCGGAATTGCCGAGCCACCAGCGTGCAAGTCGAGCCGACCGGTTCATTGATAAAGCGGATCGGTTGTGTCGACTTGAGCGAACCTCCGATCCGATGGTGATCGAGGACCTCTAGAATCTCTGCGTCTTCGGCTCCGTTGACCGCTTGGCTGAGTTCATTGTGGTCGACCAGCACCAATTTAGGTTTGGGCGGATTGACCAAATCGGACTTGCTAACGACGCCGACAAGCTGTCCGTTGTCGTTGACCACGGGTAACATCGATTGACGGATACGATCTGTTTTGGCTCTCGCTTCCTCGATCGGTTGTTTGGCTGATAACGTGATGAAGTCCTCGTCGATGGCAGAATCGATGAACTGCGAAGACTTAATGCGCATGGTGGTTGTTGCCGTGTCGTAAGGGCTGCGCATGACGGCCACCGATCGCGACTTGGCCAATTCCACTAGCCCTTCGGACAGCGAATAGCCTCCGGTGATGATGATCGCGCGCACGCCGTGTTCGATGGCGGGCAACTGAATCGTCGGACGGTCTCCACAGACGACCATCAATCGTTCGGCGGGGAAGCGTTGCATGCGTTCAGTAAAGCCTCCTGCGCTCATGGCACCGACCATGACCAAGAGTTCATCGAGCTGCTCGGGCTCGAGGGCATGTTGGAAAGACCCGCCGAGGATTTCTCGCACTTTGCCCAAGCTTGTGCGAACCGTCCGGGTTTTTAGAGGATCGGCATCGTCGCGAAAGATCAGATCCATCAACTGCAAGAGCGATAGGACTCCGACCACTTTGCGATCCTGATCGATAATGGGCAAGGCGCGTACGTCGTGCTCTTTCATCCGCTGGTAGACTTCGTAGAACACCTCACCACGCTTGGCTGTGACCGCTTCGCGAGTGCACAGCCCGAGCACCTCCGGTCTTACGTCCATGACGATCCGAGGAGCAGCAACGCCTGCCCTTTTCAAAACGTACTCGGTGCGTTGGTTGGGGGTACCGCAACAAGCGGCGATGGCATCGGGTCGGTGAGTTTTTTGTAAGAAATCCGCGTAGGCGATCGCCGAGCAAATCGCATCGGTATCCGGATTTCGGTGTCCAAAAACCAGCGTGCTCATGAAGATTTATTCCGTTTTTTCAATTCAATCCGGTTTTTCTGTTCGATCAGGGCCAAACGATCGGGTTTTTTCCTGTCCGCTGCCCTGGGAAATCTTTGGCACAGCGCGAACCTCCTGGAAGTCTAACAGATCTAGGCTCGATGCCTACTTGCAAACTTTCTGGTCCCAAGCGACCATTGTTTGCCGCTAGGGTGCGTCGTTTGTTCAGACGTGCCCCCAACCTTAACGATGGATCAAAAATGCTTGATATTCAGCTTCCCGATGGAACCGTAGTCTCCCATCCGGACGATGCTACCCCGCTGTCGGTCGCCAATGCGATCGGTTCTAGGCTCGCCAAAGCCGTCATTGCCGCGAAAGTCGGGACTTCGGTGATCGATGCCTCTCGGCCCCTGAAACCGTTCTCCAACGGATCGCCTATCCCGCTTCGGCTCCTGACCGAAAAGGATCCAGAGGCTCTCGATGTGCTGCGTCACTCCAGCGCCCACATCATGGCGCGGGCCGTCATGCGAATCTTTCCAGATGTATCGCTTGCCTTTGGACCAACCATCTCCAACGGCTTTTACTACGACTTCTTCTTGCCCCATAAGCTCACCGAAGAGGACTTTGCAAAGATCGAGCAAGAGATGGCCGCGATCATTGCCAAGGCCGAGCCGTTCGAACAGTTCTCGCTGGATCGTGAGCAAGCCGTCGCACTTTGCAAGGACATGAATCAGGGGCTCAAGGTCGAGCATATCCAGACCGGGCTGGCCAGCCACTCCGAATTGGGCTTCTATCGCCAAGGTGAATTCGTCGACCTGTGCCGAGGTCCGCATATCCCCGATGCCGGGCGTGTGAAGGCTTTTAAGATCATGAGCGTTGCCGGTTCGCACTGGAAGGGGGACATGTCCGGGCCCCAACTCCAGCGCCTCTACGGCACCGCTTGGTTTGACAAAAAGGATCTGCAAGCCCACCTCGATCAGCTCGAAGAAGCTAAAAAACGGGATCACCGAGTCCTGGGCAAGAAACTCGGTCTCTATCAAATCACTCCGGATGTCGGGCAAGGCATGTGCCTGTGGATGCCCAAGGGTGCTCGCGTACGAAGCTTGCTCGAAGACTTCCTACGGCGCGAGATGCTCAAGCGTGGATACGAGCCTGTTTACAGTCCGCACCTAGGACGAGTCGAACTCTACGAGACCAGCGGCCACTTTCCCTATTACCGCGATAGCCAATTCCCACCCCTTTTCGTTCACGATGCCGGTGCACTTGTCGACGCTTGGGCACGGCGACTGAGCGAAGACGAAGACTTTGGTCCCAAGCAAGAGACCATGTTCTTGCAAGCCGCCGAGGTTCTAGGTTTCGATGCTCAAACTTACAGCAAGGCCGAGGGTAAAGAAGCCAAGCTTGCGGCGCTAAACGATTGGCAACGGAACCACGAACGGTTCTTGGTCAAACCGATGAACTGCCCGCACCATGCACAGATCTTCAAAGCCCAGCCGCGCTCGTATCGAGACCTACCTCTTAGGCTCTTCGAGTTCGGTACTGTTTATCGTTACGAGCAAACCGGCGAGCTCAACGGAATGCTCCGAGTCCGGGGGCTCACCCAAGACGACGCGCATATCTTCTGCACAGCAGATCAAGTCGAAGAGGAGTTTCGCAACACCATCGAACTGACTCGGTTCGTGCTCGAGTCGGTCGGGCTCCAAGACTATCGCGTTCAGTTGTCCTTGCGCGACCCCAAGAGCGACAAGTATGTCGGCAGCGAAGAGAATTGGCAAAAAGCCGAAGCCGCCCTGCGGCGAGTTCTCGAAGAGTCCGGATTGAACTTCAACGCCGCCGAAGGCGAAGCTGCCTTCTATGGTCCCAAGGCCGACTTCATGGTGCGAGACTGCATCGGTCGCCATTGGCAACTCGGTACCGTACAGCTCGATTACAACCTGCCCGAGCGTTTCCAACTCGAATACACCGGGGCCGACAACAAGTCTCATCGACCGGTGATGATCCATCGTGCACCGTTTGGTTCGATGGAACGGTTTGTAGGGATGCTCATCGAGCATTTTGCGGGAGCCTTCCCAATGTGGCTTGCTCCCGAGCAGATTCGAATCTGCCCACTGAGCGAAAAAACCAACGATTATGCGCTGGAACTTCAGAAACTTTTCACCGAAGCCGGATTCCGGGTCACTACCGATTTGCGTGGAGCGAAGGTTCAAGCCAAAATTAGGGACGCCCAACTGGATCTGATCCCCTACATGGCCGTGATCGGACCGAAGGAAGCCGAAACCCGTTCGATCGCCTTGCGGGATCGGATCGCCGGAGAGCTTGGAACCAAACCGCTCGATGAGGTTTTCGCAATGCTCAGCCAAGAGGTCGCTACACGTCAGATCCGGCAAGTGGCCGAGCGAAAATTCGCAGAACCACCACCGGCCAGTGAATCATCGAGCCACGAATACTAATCCAACCATGAGTAACGATCCTAAGCCAGCGTCGCGAAGTGCGCAGAAGGTTCTCTCCGAAGAGTTCTTCCTGTCCCGTTCGAAGATCCTCGATTTGGCGGCGACCCTCGATCGATTGGATCGCGCCGAAGGCTCCGTCGACGAGCTCCAGCAGCGACAGCTTTTGATCCAAGGTATCGAGATCTTGCTCGATAAGAATCCTGACAAGGCCAAGCGTGTTCAGTTGCTCATGAGTCGCCCCTACGATCCCGATTGGCGAAAGAATTATGGACTACATTGATCCGCATATCCACATGGTCTCTCGGACGACCGACGACTACGAGACCTTAGCTCGTATGGGTTGTGTCGCGATGAGCGAACCGGCGTTTTGGGCCGGCTTTGACCGAGGTAGCGTCGAGAGCTTTCGAGACTACTTCCGGCAACTGACCCAGTTTGAACCCAAGCGAGCTGCCCAGTTTGGCATCCAGCATTACACTTGGCTGTGCATCAACGCCAAGGAAGCGGAAAATGTTTCCTTGTCGCGCGAAGTCATCGCGATGATCCCGGAGTTCCTCAATGAGAGTAATGTGCTCGGGATAGGTGAGATTGGCCTGAACAAAAACACCAAGAACGAATCGACGATCTTCTTGGAGCATGTCGATTTGGCCGTCCGGTACAACCAACAGATCCTGATCCATACTCCCCACTTGGAAGACAAATTCCAAGGAACCAAGATGATTGTCGATATGCTCGTGCACGATACGAGGGTCGATCGATCGAGGGTCTTGGTCGACCATGTCGAGGAACATACGATCCAGGAGGTGCTCGATCAGGGCTTTTGGGCCGGGATGACCCTCTATCCGGTGACCAAGTGCACACCGGCTCGCGCAGCGGACATGATCGAGCGTTTTGGACCCGAACGCCTGATGGCTAACTCTGCAGGGGACTGGGGTCCGAGCAAACCAACTGCCATCCCGGACCTGATTATGGAGCTCAAACGGCGAGGTCACTCGCGCGAGCTGATCCGCCGCGTGGTCTATGAGAATCCTTGCAAATTCTTCTCCCAGAGCAAGAACTTCAAGGCCCCGCTGGGGTCGTCATGAATTTGATGCACGCAGGTTTCTCGGTCGAGATCGAGTGACCTGTGGGCTTGAGAAAACCGGTGCCTCGATCGATTGCAAACGAGTGGATCGTGCTGCTCTCTTGATTTTCTGCCAAGAGAAATTGTCCGGTGGGGTCGATGCGGAAGTTGCGTGGGATTTTGCCAAGGGTCGAGAAGTTCTCGATGCGGGTGGCGGCCCCGTTTTGAGGACTGATTGCAAACAACGCGATCGTGTCGTGCCCGCGGTTCGAGCCGTAGACAAACCGGCCCGATGGATGCACGAGCACCTCGGCCGTCGACCAACTGCCTTGGAGTTGCTCTTCAGGAACGGTTCTGACCGTAGCGATTTCAGTCAGCTTACCCGTCTGAGCGTCCCACGAGGCGCTCGTTAAAGTCATCCCCATCTCATTGATCACGTAGAGGAATTTTCCATCCGGATGGAAGGCGATGTGCCGAGGTCCATCACCACCGGCAAGTTTCAAAAATGGATTCTCTCCAGGTACGAGTTTCTTGTTCTGGGAGTCGAGCCGATAGACAAGGACTTGATCGAGCCCCAAGTCGGCGACCAACACCCAGTGGTTCGTTGGGTCGACCATCGAGCAGTGGGCATGGGGGCCTTGTTGTCGCGCGGTGTTAGGCCCTGAGCCTTGGTGCTGGACCGTTGAGCTTTCGGGTTCGAGGGCACCGCTTGCTTGGATCGGGAAAAGGGAGACCGAACCGCTGCCGTAGTTGGCCACGACGGCGAATTTGCCTTGCGCATCGACGGTCACATGGCAAGGCCCATTGCCTTGGACTCTTTCGATGTTGAGAAGTTTCAAGTCGGGCAAATCGCCAGCTTGGTAGGCAGCACGATCGAATTGATAGGCAGCAAGCGAGGCAGCACGTTCTTTATCATTGATGGCCGTCTCGGTAACAACGTACAGGACATCAAGTTTGGGGTGGAGTGCAAAGAAGGACGGTTTGGCTTGTGTGGCAACAAGTCGGGGTTTTGCCATCGAGCCGTCGGCATTCAGGCGGCTTGCATAGATCCCGGGCCCATAGCCTCCTACCCAGAATACCTGACTGGTCTTTTGATCGGAGGATTGCTGAGCCATTGCCGATTGCTCGAAGGCTAGAGGGAGTAAGGCCAGTGTAAATACAGGCATGAGGATCCGAGTCAGAAAATTGCAAAGTCGATACTGCATATGAGTCGTGAAAATCGTAAGGATGAATGATCTATAAGCGTTGAGGTCGTCTGAGGATTATAGTCGAAATCGTGGAACTCGATAGTTTTCAGTCGAATTGCTATGAAAACGTGCAACAACAAGAACCACGGAAAAATCTACGTCAGAGCTAACAAAGCACTACGGAGAAAGACGGAAGAATCTCTCGGCGTGTCCTTCTTGGAATTCAATCAATGTGCCTCAGTACAATCATCAAAAGTTTCTAAATCTTGGTTTTGGAGGAATTGATGACTGGGGTGATGCTGGCTACGACATGTTCTTTGAACCGCGATTGCAAAGTATTGCACATAGTGGATCAACAGCCACGATTGTGTGGCGAGGAACCTACTCGGGGATGTCTCTACCAGAGGACGAATTCTGGGGAATCGATAACCTCAAGGTAACACTCTACGGAACATCGGCCGTCCCTGAACCATCAAGTGCAATTGCATTTGGCGGTCTTGGGTTACTCTCGCTAAGATTTGCAAAGAGAAGGCTACAAATCCGAAAGGCATTGATGACCTGATGAATTATCCTGTGGTCGATTTGGTCTTACTGAAAGTCTAAAAGGTCAAGAGTTTGAAATCCTAAGGGCATGTTCGCTCATGTGCCCTTAGGAAGAGCTTTTTTCAGAGACTTTCTCAAGGGCATAGCGGCCAGGATCAGTAGAAAGCAACCGGCTGGTTCGGGAACCGCATTGGGATTCTGAAACAGTTCGACTCTCACATTATCCAATCCGAGGTAATGACCTCCACCGTCAGCTTGATTTCCGAAAAATTCAATCACGGTCGATCCAGAGTTAGCTGTAAAGAATGAGGAGTAAGTTGTCCATGTATGGCCATTGCTAGCGACAGAACTGGCGATGTCGCTAAGATCTCCAGCGGTGACTTGAAGTTTTGCTGTGCCACTGACGGCCCCGACATCGAACGATATTCGATAGGTCGCATTGGAAACCGTGCTGATGGTCTGTCTTACTCCGCCATAGGGTCCACCGACGGCGTAATCGGTTAAGTCTAAGAATTTTGAACCGGAACTTGCCGCCAAAAGAAAAGGGTTAGGTGTGTTAATCCATGCGAGTGAATCACCGGTAACAGTCCAACCATTCATGGTTGTACTGCCAGCGAGTAAGGACATCGTGTTATCGTTATTCGGAACGAAACTTCCAAGCTCAAAATCGCCGTTGACAACGACACTCGCCCTGGTCGATGGGACTATGAGAAACACTAAAGAGCACGCCAAAAGAAGGGCACGTCGGTTCATGGTATACCTATCGCTATAAACTATAATTGATTAAACACCAAATGTGGGAAATCAATTTATTGGTCTCATAACTGAAAGTCAAACAAGAGAAACGCACTTTGAGCCATTGAAAACCCTCAAAAACACAACGGAACGGTTTTTGGAATGTATTGTCTAATCCCAATGCAGAACAACAGGGGTTTGCCCGGCTTGAGCCAAGCTTTGTACCCAAACCTCGAAATCTCCTCGGTAACCGTCAGTTCCGGACTCGAGGCCCAAGAGCCATGTTCTTAAGGAGCCTCGCGACGCATGCACGCAGCAAGCCGTCGCAAACGCATCGGCACTGGTTGCATCGCCGGTGATCACCGTGGCCATCAGGCTACCGACAAGCCCCCTTTGTTGGGCGGGATCGACGATGTGACTGCTCCTTTGCTGATTGTCCGTAACTGAAGGTCGATCGCGATACTTCTGATGCAAATCCCCGCTGGTGGCTATCCCACACTTTGAGAGCCTGACACTGCATAGACTCCGATCCGGCTGATCGACCAGTCCGATACTCACCGGCCAGCCTTGCACCGTGGGCTTTGGACTCTCTCCAAATACCATGTTCCCCGATGCATTGACGCAGTAGCTCTCGATGCCGATAGCCTTCAATCTTTCTCCGAGTCGATCGACGACAAAACCCTTGCCGATCGCTCCAAAATCCAACCGAACCCCAGGTCGTGCGAATCGCACACGACCACTTGGCCGATCCCATTCGAGGAGATCCCAGCCGCAACTGCCGGACGCTTGTTCCCATTGCTCTTTTGTAGCGACTTTTTTACTCCTGCGAAGTCGGGTCAACGCGCCCAAAGAAGCATCGAATGCACCTTGACTCCATCGATGCCAGTGATCGCAAAGCGTCAGCACTTGCCACAGATCCGAACTGGGGGTGAGCCATTGGCCGTCGTCACCCTGGCCACACAACTGGTTGACTTGGCTGTCCTGCTGATAATCGCTCATGACTTCGACCCAGCGGTCGATGTCGGCTTGCAAGACTTGGCTGATCTTGGCCGGATCCTCGGAAGCATTCTGGGGCTTTGGGATCCATCGCACATCGATCAAAGATCCCATGGCCGGGATGGAGAGCAAGTAGGCCTCTGGATCGTTTTGGATTTCGATCATGGTCTGGGGAAGTTTCGTTGGCGAAATTCATCCGAGCCATAAGGATCTGTATCTTGGACGATTTCGCCCTCGACGACCCGCACATCCTCTGCATCGATCGTGTCGGATCGACTGGGTCTATCCAATCCAAATGGATCGTTTGGATCGGTAGGAAATGGCCAAGGTTGTCCTCGTTGCTGAACCACAATCAGCTTCGTCTTGATTCGTTCGAAGGTGTTGATGCCAAAAAGGACAACACCAAAGATCATGCCGATGAAATCCAAGTTCCACAGACAAAAGGCAATCCATAGACCTGAACCCCACTGGCCGATGCGAGCCGAGACATCGATGGCGCTTTCGCGACTGGTAAAGTAACAGAGCAAGCAACGCAGGATTCTTCCACCATCGAGCGGAAACAAAGGGAGCAGGTTGAAAACCCCAATTGCGATATTGGCAATGAGCAACTGCTGAGCCCATGACAGGTCACTGATTGAAATCTTGCTAAAATCCATCGCAGGAAATAGACCCAAGAAGATCCCAAGCGTCAGTACCAAGGCGATAGCGAAATTGACCATCGGTCCGGCGATGGCGATCCAACCATCGGACCACGGATCGATTTTACTGCCTTGGATCCTGGCGATACCTCCGATAGGTAGGAGTGTGATATCGAGCGTGGGGCGACCGAAGCGACGGGCCGCCAAAGCATGTCCGAGTTCGTGGAGAAACACACAGGCAAAGACAGAAAAGATAAAGCCCAACGCGGATACGGCTGGTCCAAAGCCCTTGGAAACATTGCTCAAGAATACAACGATCGCCAAGATCCAAAAGGACCAATGGATATAGATCTTGGTTCCATAGATTTTTCCCAGGTAGAGCGTTTGAAGCATGCTTGGATCGACTATAGCTTGAAGCGTTGAACTCGATTGTTTCCTGAATCGACCACGTAGACGCGCTGTTTGGAATCCAATGCAACGGCCCACGGTTGATTGAGTTGGCCTGGCTCTTTGCCTGCGGCTCCCCAAGTTGATATCGGTTTGCCTTGGCGTGTCCAGCACTGAACACGGTGGTTTCCATATTCGCTTACCAAGAGCCGATCCTCCGAGGCTAGAGCCATGCCATAGGGAAATTGTAGCTGACCTACCCCAGAACCTTGCTCTCCCAAGATCGCAACGACTCTGGGTTTGTCTTGTTTCCAGTCTATGATTTGGATCCGATGGTTGCACGAGTCGGCAACCCATAGAAGTCCTTCCTGGTCGACAGCCATCGACTGAGGCCGACTGAATTCTAACGGCTGGTCTCCGTGTTGACCCATCCGATCGACGTACTGTCCATCGGGGGTGTATTTGTAGATGCGATCGTACTCGCCGTACTCGCTCAGGTAGATCGTGCCATCGGGGGCGCGGGCAAAGTCGGTCACCCAACCGAACTGGCCGGGCTCTGTTCCATTGACTCCGCCAATGGACCGTTGCTCGACGAGTTGACCTTGGGGGGTATAAAAAAGGAACTGAAAGTAATGGGTGTCGACGACCACGAGGTTGTCGGTGATCGGATCGTAAGTAGCACCGGTGGGTTTGCCGTTGGCCCAATGGGGTGTTTTCCATCCGCAGAGAAATTTTCCGTCGGCACCGAAGGCTTGTACCCGAGCCGTTTTATCGATCACGAACAGAACGTCGTCTGGGCTGATGGCCAAGGCTCGCGGTTTTTGAAAACGGCCATCGGCAAGCCCGCGCTGGCCGATGACTAAATCCACTCGGCTTGCGGTCTTGGAGCCGGACGAATCGATCGGTTCGGAAACGCAACCGCCGAGAAATCCCAAGCTGGCGAATCCCAGAGCGGTGCGGCCGAGAAACTCCCGCCTGGGCAAGGCTGCTTGCGTTTCGATTAGCTCCTGGTGCGTCATAGATTCCATATAAACCATGATACGCGAAGAGCTCAAAAAAGCCATTCACAACAGCGGCGAATGAAATCTCAATCAAATTCGGTGGCCAAACCGCTAATCCAGCGCGCAGGTGTGCGTCTTTTTTGGACCGCTGATGAACACTGATAAACGCTGATAAACAGCCATTGAAGCAGACGATAACCAACGGTAAAAAACACCTGCGAGCTCAGTATGGTCTAAGGACCTACCACTACCCCCTCCGCCTCCTCTCTTCACACGACCCATTCATCAGCGGTTGAAAGGCGGGCGATAGTCGATAGGGGAAACAGCCAAGCAGCCAAGCGAGATTGAAGTGAACTATATCCCAGGAAGAGGATCGATGGCGCTGTGCCGCGCAGAGACAAAGCCCGACGCTCGCGCTCGTCGGCTAGCAAGAGCAAATCCTAGCTTTTTTTCGAATGCTGCCATCAGCGTTTATCAGTGTTCATCAGCGGTCAAAAAAGACGCTCGCAACTGCGCGCTGCATTTGCGGTTTTAGGTGTTCATCAGCGGTAACTAGCGCAACAGGCGGGTGAGGTTTGTGTATTCATCGGTCCAAAGCGGAACCGAGCGTTCCCGTTTGAGATACTCAGGCAACTCCGCTAAATCATCGGCGATCTGCTCAGTGAATTTTGGATCTTTGCATAGAATCATGTAGTAGTTGCGATTGAGTAATTCGGTCTGTCCTCGATAGATCCGACGGTAGGGGTACTGATGCTTTTGCGCCAGTTGTTTGGCTACAGGGTATAGATCCAAATGGGTGTTGGTGATGTGTAGCACCAAAACACCATCGGGCTTAAGATGCTCTGAGTAGAGAGCAAACGCCTCATCGGTCAGTAAATGCGTGGGGATTGCATCCCCAGAAAACGCATCGAGAACCAATATATCGAATTGTTGGTTGTCGCCGCTCTTGAGCTCACCTTCGAGCTTCAATCGAGCGTCCCCAAGAACCAAATCGACTCGGCCTTGGCAATCCGATAAGTATTGAAACCACTCGGTGTTTTTTGCCACTTGAATGACTTCAGGATTGATCTCATAGAACCGTATCTTATCCTCGGGCCGAGCATACGCCGCAAGCGTGCCGACCCCCAATCCGATCACTCCGATATGGCAACTGGGATTCCTTTCCTGGGCGAACCGAATACCCTTCTGGCATCCAGAGCCAGACCCGTAATATCCCATAGGCATACGTCGTTTTGCGGGATCTGTGTATTGCATACCGTGCTGAATGTTTCCACTGTAGAACGCAAACATATCCTCGGCGGTATTTTGATCGTGACGCTGAACTGAAACCACTCCATAAAAATTGCGCGAACGATGAACCACACTGAGCTCATCGGTCTGCTGCTGGGGCATCGCGTCTCGAATCAGATAGTAGCAACTTCCAAGTGCCAGCAGCGTTCCGACGGCCAGCAAGGCGAGTCGTCCTTTTTGCGACTGACCCGAAGGCAGCTTTTCCCTGCACCCATAGTAAAGCAGTCCTGCGCACAAGAGCAAGCAGCAAAGGATCCCTAGCGGAAGCTCAAAGAACGTCGTGAACACATAGGGGGCGATCAAATTCACCATGAAACCTCCCACCGCCCCTCCTAACGAAAGCGTCAAATAAAAGCGTGTCAGATACTGTGGCGAAGGTTTCGATTTGGCTAACTCACCATGGCAAACTACCAACATGCAAAACAGGGCACAAAAGTAGAGTCCCGCCTCGAGCCACCATAATTTCGGGAGCAGGATTTGATCCTGCTCCTTGAGACCAAGAACAGAGTTCAAGACATCCGATGCGAAATACGCAATCTCGGTGTAGTTGGAAAGGAGAAAAATCAAACCAAGAGTCACGATCGCGTAGATGCTGCGGGAGTACCATTTGGGTTGGTCAAAGGCCACGATGAACGAAAGCAGATACAACGCCAACGGAACGATCCAAAGCAGTGGCACCGTGGCAATGTTCTGACACACTTCGTTGGTCACCGCCAAAAATAAAATGCACGCCAGCGTCGGTAGCGCTATCCAACCAAACATCTGCACGAGACTCGGGGGAGGGGTCTGAAGGGCCATAACCGATGGCATATCGGTAAGTTCTTTGACAACCGATTTGCGATGACCGCTCAAAGCGTACGTCTGCCAAGCGCAGTATCCGCAACACAGAGCAAAGACCACAAAGCCTAAGGACCACATCGCCGCTTGGGATGCGATCCCCCAATTGGCTTCAAAGAAGAAGGGGTAACTAAGCAATGCAAGCAACGATCCAAAATTCGAAAGCGCAAACAAGCGGTAAGGGGATTTGTCCAGCGACTCGCTATACCACTTCTGCAGAAGCGGTCCGGTCGAAGAGAGTGCAAAGTAGGGCAAACCCACCGTTGCTCCCAAGAGCAGTAGAACTTGAAGCAGCGGTGACTCGTTCTCTGCTCCAGTAGGTCGCAAGGACAAAGGAGGTATCAATCGATTCAGCAAGACGCTTGTCAATGCAAGGCCTAGCACCAACAAGTGCAGGTACAGTCGTTCTCGCGGCTTCAAATGGACGCTTGTAACGTGAGCATACAAATACCCTAAAAACAGGACGATTTGAAAAAACAACATCGCCGATGTCCATACTGCCGGCGTACCACCGAACCAAGGCAATATGAATTTGCTCAGCAGCGGTTGGACTTGAAAAAGTAAGAAGGCACTCACAAAGACCGTAACGGCATAGGCCCATGGAGCAAGCCCGGCGAAGGCCCGGGCCGGTTTGGCGTCGTTCATCGCAGATTCCTAAATGAACTTGTCAAAGATGGAGAACACTTTTTATATAACGGATTAATTGTGGCTCTGTCGCTAGAAAACTTTGCGTTTTGAGGGAATTGAACCGTTTCCCAGCCAGTCTGATGCGTCTGTCTCTTATCGAAGGCAGTCCATCGGGCATTATCGTGGCTGGCAATTCATACCACTGGTTCTTTTCGTACTCGTACTCGTACTCAGTGAAACGGTACTCGTACTCGAAGAGAAGTATTGGGATTTCGTTGACAAGCGGGCCAAATACCGGGGTTCCAGCTTCCCTGAAAGGGTGATCGACTTGAATCGATTCAGGCGTTTTCGAGTACGAGTACGAGTACGAGTACCGCGAGGCTGAGTACGAGAAAGCCGAGCATCTACCCACGAAAATACCTGAAGGACCTCGAACGCGGAGCCTGTGGGGGAATTGAGGCAAGGTCGAAGTTGTTTTCGAGGGATTTATCAGCTAGACTCATGTGGGTCGACTCCCCGAGTTGACCCCCCACCTGTCCGGCACTCTAGCCCCACCTTTGTACCACTATGGCTCTGTCGAAAAGAACACAGACCCACACCCGTCGGGATTGGCTCCAAGCGGCAGCCGCCTCGGCCGCCGGGTTGACCATCCCAGCCCTCCTTGAGCCCACCCGTTTGCTTGCCAACGGCGGCCAAGCCCGCTCGGGGGTCAATTGCATCTTCATATGGACCCAAGGCGGAACAAGTCATCACGACACGTTCGATCCCAAACCGTTGGCTTCCGACGGAGTTCGAGGCCCACTGAGCGTCATTGAGACGGCGATTCCCGGTATCCACTTTACCGAGCTGTGCCCTCGAATGGCCAAAGAAGTCAATCGCTTCTCGCTACTTCGCAGCTGGAACCCTAAGAACGCCGGCCACGGGGTGGCTGACCATTGGTGCATGTCGGGCCGAAACATCAACCCATCGCTGATCTATCCATGCGTCGGGTCGGTCGTCTCTCACCAACTCGGATTCAAATCAGCCTTGCCTCCCTTTATCCAACTAGGTGCACACGTCGATCGATCCTTCCAAGGAGGACTGCCCGGTGTGCTAGGCCTCGAACATGCAGCCTTTGAAATCCATGCCGAAGCCAATGTCGATCGCTTCTCGGTGCGCGACATCACTCCGCCGATGAATATGGAGCTTACTCGCATCGATCGCAGGCGAGATTTGCTCGATAAGATCGATCGCATGCAGCGAACTGCCGACAAACAACCCGATGCGTTCGATGCCCTTGATGAACACTACAAGACCGCCTTCCGTATGATCACCGCTGCGGAAACCAAACAAGCCTTTGATATCGCAAGCGAGTCCGAGGCGATTCGAAATGATTACGGTCGCACTTCGTTCGGTCAACGACTCTTGCTCGCTCGCCGATTGATCCAATCGGGCGTCCGATTCGTGACTGTCAGCGATCCAGGTTGGGATCACCATCAAGACTGCTTCAATGGACTCAAGCAACACCGTATGCCTCAGGTCGATCAAGCGATCCCGGCCCTCCTCATCGATCTTGAGCAGCAAGGGCTCCTCGATTCGACCTTGGTCGTCTGGATGACCGACTTTGGTCGTACCCCTAAGATCAATCCTGCGATCGGACGAGACCACTGGGCAAGCGCCGGATTTGCGATCATGGCCGGTGCGGGCATCCAAGGTGGGTCGATCATCGGTGAAACTGATGCCGACGGAGGCCAACCCAAGTCCAATGAATATTTTACCGAACACATCGTAGCAACGATGTACCACAAATTAGGCTTGCCACTGGATTTAACCGTTACCGCAAGCGACGGTCGACCGATCCGGTTGCTCGAAGGCGAACCGGTCCGAGAGTGGATTTAGAAATCTCAAGGGGGCCTAAAGACGTGTATCGCATCTACCCTTCGATCCGGTCTGCACTACTGATACTGATGCTGGGAATACTCCTGGCAACAGCACCCAGCACCAAATCACTTTGGGCGCAAAGCAACCAGAACCTTATTGCTGTGCCAGCCCAAGTGAGCCTTCAGGGTAACTTTGCCCAAGCTCAATTGCTCGTAGGTCAAGAGGATCCTATATCGACCACCGATGCTAATAGCCTAGGCGAGTTTTCACCAGATCTAACTGCTCGATCCCATTTCGAGTCGCTCACTCCTGAGATCGTTACCGTTTCGGCTTCGGGTTGTCTGACTGCAGTGAGCAATGGTGCAGGTAAAGTTCGTGCGACGTGCGATGGGAAATCCATTGAAATCCCAGTGGAGGTCACCGGTATGGTCGATTCTCCGCAGGTTGATTTCCATCGGGATCTCCTACCGCTTGTCACTCGATCCGGCTGCAATGCTGGGTCTTGCCATGCCAGCCAGTACGGCAAAGGTGGATTGGTCTTGAGTGTCATGGCCTTTGATCCATTGCTCGACTATCAAAGCCTCGCAGTAGGTGCACGCAGCCGTCGGATCAACACCAACAATCCTCATGAGAGCCTGCTGCTCAAGAAAGCCACTGGGACGGTGGCACACGGTGGTGGAGCAAGGTTTACGGTTGACTCGAACGATTACAAAATCCTGGCCCGTTGGATCGAGTTGGGTGCTCCCAAGCCTGAGCCATCGCCCAAGAAGGTTACTCGTTTGGAGATCCAGCCCAGCAAACGCGTCGCACCTATCGCTCAGACTCAGCAACTTCGTGCAGTGGCAACCTATGAGGATGGCCAAGTCCGGGACGTAACAGCTTGGACTCGTTTTGACGCCATGGACGAAGCGGTTGTGAAGGTATCCAACTCGGGATTGGCCCAGACGATTGGTAAAGGCCAAGGGGCTGTCATGGCGCGGTTTGCTGATCATGCTCAGATCGCGACGTTTGTGATCCCTTTTTCGGAGTCGGTGAATCTAGAGAACTGGGTTTCGTTTCAGCCTATCGATGAGATTGCCAAGGCCAAGTTTCAGGAGCTTAAACTGACCCCTTCAGGACTTTGCGACGATGCAACGTTCTTGCGTCGGGCCTTTCTCGATGCGCTCGGTGCACTTCCAAGTGTCGAGGAAACTCGAGCTTTCCTCTCATCGAATGATCCAAATAAGCGAGGGGTATTGATCGATCGGTTGTTGGGACTCACCGGCGATGCCAAGCTCGATACGTTCAATGACCAGTACGCAGCTTACTGGAGTTTGAAGTGGTCGGATTTGATCCGCAACAACTCGGCGGTTTTGGGTGAGAGTGGAATGTGGGCTTTGCACAATTGGATGCGAGAATCCTTTCGCACCAACAAGCCGATGGGCAAGTTCGTTAGCGAACTGATCACCGCCAAAGGCTCGATCTTTTCCAACGGGCCGGCCAATTACTATCGCATTGCCAACAATCCATCGGATTTGGCCGAATCGACGGCCCAACTTTTTCTCGGGACTCGATTGCAGTGTGCCAAGTGCCATCATCATCCTTATGAGCGCTATAGCCAAGACGATTACTATGGCTTTGCTGCCTTCTTTGCACGTGTAGCGAGCAAGAACAGCGCCGAGTTTGGGATCTTCGGAGGCGAAACGGTCGTGGTCGTCAACTCGGGTGGAGAAGTCTCCCATCCCAAGACCGGTGCGGTGATGAAACCGACACCCCTTCAAGACTCTCCATTGGATCACGCAAGCGACCGGCGAATCGCCTTGGCCGATTGGCTTACTCGGAAAGAGAACGCGGCGTTTGCTCGCAACATTGTCAATCGCTACAGCGCATACTTACTAGGTCGAGGGCTCGTCGAACCTATCGATGATATGCGTTCGACCAATCCACCTTCGAATCCTCAGCTCATGGATCACTTGGTCAACGAGTTTCAGCAAAGCGGTTTTGATGTACGGCACTTGATGCGAACCATCATGCGATCGCGGCTCTACCAACTCGATTCCCAACCCAACGAGTTCAATGCCGAAGATAGGAGGTTCTACAGCCACTACCGAGTCAAACGGATCGCTGCCGAACCTCTCCTGGATTGCATTGATGATGCGACCATGGTGCGGACGAAACATCCCAACATGCCATTGGGCAAGCGAGCTGTCGAACTGCCCGATGCGGCAACCAACAATACCAATCCCTTTTTGGTTACCTTTGGCAAGACCAAGCGGGCCAGTGTGTGCGAATGCGAACGGACTCCTGATGAGAATCTTGCTCAAGCACTCCACACGCTCAATGGCGACATCGTATCGAGCAAAATTGCCGACGGCCAAGGTCGAGTAGCTACGTTGGTCGCATCCGGAAAACCCACCGACAATTGCATCGAAGAACTCTACCTTGCCACTTTGTGCCGAGGTCCTTCGACCGATGAGCTTGCACAAGCTCGAAGTTTCGTGATGGGCAGTCCAAGCCCGGCTGAAGGCTACCAGGATCTCCTCTGGGCCTTGATCAACTCCAAGCAGTTTCTATTTATAAGATGATAAAGTTCATGCGCCTCTCGGTGCGCCCTGTGGATCTCTTGCCGCTCTTGTTTGCAGGCTGTCTGAGTCCAATCGCAGCAGCGCAGACCAACAACTCCTATCCGATGCTCATGAACCTCAAGCCTGCGGCGGCGATCGTAGGGCAAACAAGCGAGCATGAGCTTTCTGCTCGCTACAACCTCGCCGGAGCCAGCGGTGTGATCATCTCCGGCACGGGGGTGCGCGGCGAGGCGGTTCCTCTGGAAACCGAGAAGCCTGAGGACAAAGATCGCAACGATGTTGCAAACTCAAAATGCAAACTCAAAATCACCTGCGATCCAGATGCTTTACCGGGTATTCGGGACTTTCGAGTTTGGACACCCCATGGCGTCAGTACCGTCGGGCAATTGGTCATCGCTCGTGAACCATTGGTCAGTGAGGTCCTCGAGAACGATACGGTCGACAAGGCGCAGAGTGTTCCGCTACCGGCAACGATTTGCGGAACGATCGAAAAAGGGGAGGACCTCGACTTTTATAAAATTCGCATCGACCAACCGGGGGCTTGGACGTTCCACATGACGAGCCAGCGACTGCAGAATCGTTTGCATGATATGCAGACGCGTGTCGACCCGATGATCACACTCCGAAACATCTCCGGCTCGACCATCGCCTCGAGCGATAATTCGTTTGCAGGCGATCCTCTGATGCACGTCCAAATCGATACCGCTGGCGAGTACTTGCTGGAAGTTCGCGATGTTCGGTATCAAGGGAATGCCGATTGGACGTATGCCGTCGAGTGTTCAGCAAGACCCTTTGGGTTGGTCGCTAAGCCACTTGCCGTCGCGCAAGGAGCTACGGGAAACCTGCAAGTCGTAGGCCTAGGGCTGGGAGCAGACGCTACGGCTACGTATGGCCCTATTGCATCGGCCAATAGTCGGATCGAGCAAATTGCACCGGTCATCGCTTCGGTGCCGCTCAACGCATTGCAGGTTCTTGTGTCAGCCGATCCTATCGCGAACGAGCCCAGCGGGGCACCAAGTGCCGAGGCTACCCAAGGAGCCGAGGCCGTGCCGATGCAGGTTGCAATTCCGAGCGTCGTGTGCGGGAACATCGATGCTCCAGAGCAAGCCGATCGGTTTCGGTTCGAGGCCA
Source organism: Planctomycetaceae bacterium (assembly GCA_021298315.1). Lineage (GTDB taxonomy): Bacteria > Planctomycetota > Planctomycetia > Pirellulales > Pirellulaceae > JBKCUI01. The sequence goes on along the minus strand of JAJTFC010000057.1, from coordinate 5,334 downwards.
AAGCCCAACAGCGATTGAGCTTCGAGGTTTTCGCAAGGCGGCTAGGATCCCAACTCGATGCGAAACTTCGAATCCTCAATCCTGAAGGGAATGCGGTGAGCGAAGCGGACGACTCGACGTTCGATCGGGTTTTGTCTTCGGATGCAACCCTTGAGAATTGGACGGCCCCAGCCGATGGTATGTTCACAGTGGAGATTCGCGATTTGCACGGACGAGGAGGACCGAGTTATCCGTATGCTCTGCAAATCAAACCATCCGAACCTTACTTCTTGCTAGAGGCAGACACCGATAAGACACCTTTGGCCGCTGGAAGCGCGAGTGTGATCTACGTGAAGGCTCAAAGGCGAAACGGTTTTACCGGAGAGATTCAGTTGGGAGTCGAGGGGCTTCCGCCGGGAGTTCGGGCCGAGTGTGGTCGGATCCTAGCTGGCAAGCCCGATGGAGCCATATGGCTAACGGCCGCTGCAGATGCTCCCATGGGGATGTCCAATATCAAGATCACCGGAACTGCCGAGCATGCGCTGGCCGAAGGACAAAAGACCGGATTGAAAGCGACAGCGTCGTTTTTGCAAGAGGTCTACATGCCTGGAGGGGGACGCGGCCATTATCCAGTCGACCATCATACGGTTTCTGTTGGTAAGCCGATGGACATTCGGAGCATCAAGCTCAGCGCCTCGCAGATCGAGCTCAAGCCCGGTGGGTCCCAGCGGATCGACATTCAGATCGAGCGAGCGGCCGACTACAAAGGAAACGTGACGCTCGATGCTATGCTGCAGCACCTCGAGCAGCCTTACGGAAATCCCTTGCCAACCGGGGTCGTGGTGGACATTGGAGCCAGTAAGACGTTACTCACGGCCGGTGAGTCGGCAGGCTACATCACGTTCAAGGCCAATGCGGATGCACCGGAAGTCGAACGCCATTTGGTTCCGATCACAGTGCATGTGTCGATCAATTTTGTGATGAAGCACACCTTTAGCAGCGACCCGTTTTATATCAGTGTGAAAAAATAATGGAACCCAAGTATTCGGCCCGTTAGTCAACGAAATCCTAATACTTCTCTTCGAGTACGAGTACCGTTTCACTGAGTACGAGTACGAGTACGAAAAGAACCATTGGTATGAATTGCCAGCCACGATAATTCCGGATAGACCAAAAAATAACCGGGCTGCATGAGCAACCCGGTTTAAGATGTTTTTATCGAGCTATGGCTCTACGACTAGATCGAGACTAGTTCGCGAGAGCTTTTTCGATCGCTGCGGTCAGTTCAGCCGAAGTTGGTTCGACACCTGATCCGAATCGACCGACGACATTGCCTTTTCGATCCAGTAGGAACTTTTCAAAATTCCATTTGATGTTTCCCTTGCCTGCAGGCTTGGTGTCAACGCTTGTCAGATAACCGTACAGTGGGCAAGCCTTGCCCTTGGCATCATCGTTGACGTTGACCTTGTCGAGCATGTCAAAAGTCACCTTGTACTTGCTCGAGCAGAATTGCTTGATCTCTTCGTTGGTGCCTGGTTCTTGGCCACCGAATTGGTTGCAAGGAACACCGACGACGGCGAGGCCTTTCGATGCATACTTGTCATGGATTTCTTGCAAGCCAGTGTACTGCTTGGTGTAGCCACACTTGCTAGCGACGTTGACAAACAGGACTACCTTGCCTTCGTACTTGCTTAAGTCCACCGACTGGCCATCGATGTTCTTCATGCTGAAGGCCAGGGAAGGGGGGGCAGGCTGGGTGGTTTCTTCGGCGAACCCAGCAGACATCAGTGCCATAGCGACGATACCAGCAAGCAACTTGCGCGAACCAAATAGATTTCTAGGATACATACTCTACTCCTGTCAAAACGACGGATGGGGAAGTGAAACGTTTCTAATGAGCGGACTTGGGATAGTATTCTATGGGGTCAAGCCTTCGGCGGGGGCGGGATTTTCTCTCCTCGGATAAGATCTTCGTAGGTTTCCCGAGAGCGAATGCAGTGCACAAGGCCGTCTTCGATCAGCAATTCTGGGGTTCTAAAGCGTCCGTTGTAATTGCTGGACATGACGAAACCATAAGCTCCGGCGACTTCGAGAATCAGCAAATCTCCGACTTTTGCGACCGGAAGAGGGCGTTTGGCCACGAACCCTCCCTCTTCCTGGGTGAAGATATCACCGCTTTCGCACAGTGGCCCGCCGACCACGACTTCCACCAGTTCGCGGCTCGAGGGTTGGTGGCCTCGATGGCAAATCGAGATTGGGTGGTAGGCACCGTAGAGGATAGGTCGAGCAAGATCGTTGAAACCTGCATCGAGCAGGTAGAAGGTGTTTTGTCCCATCTTTTTGACCGATCGAATTTCAGCGATCAAAAAGCCGCTTTCGGCCACGAGGTATCTGCCTGGTTCGATTTCCAAACGCAAGGGGTGTCCGAATTCGCTGGCAAGTCGATTTCTGGTTTGATTCCAGAGTTGGTAATAGCGATCGATATCGACATAGCTTTGGCCTTGCCTGTAGGGGACAGGGAGTCCACCACCGGCGCTGATGGTGGTGAGTGTTCGTCCGACTTGCCTTGCAATCTTCTCGAGCGCCTCGCAGACTTGGGACAAGTGCTCCAAGTCGGTTCCGGACCCGATGTGCATATGCAGGCCTGTAATAGCGATATTGTGCATATCGGCAAGCCGCAAGCATTGATCGATTTGCTCGTGCCAGATCCCATGTTTGGATTGTGGCCCGCCGGTGTTTGTCTTCTGGCTATGTCCATGTCCAAACCCAGGGTTGATTCGGAGTGTGACGCTCGAACCGGGTGCGACTTGACCGAGTTGTTCGATCATATCGGGCGAGCCGCAATTGACATGGAGCCCTAGACGCTTGACCATCGCAAGAGCTTCTTGATCGAAAACATCTGCGGTGTAGACGATTCCGTGAGGCTCACTGTGAGGATCAAAACCAGCAGAGAGAGCTCGTTGGACTTCGCCAGCACTGACCGCATCGACAACGACTCCGAGCCTTCGCAATCGATCCAGGATTGCGATATTCGAGCAAGCCTTTTGAGCGTATCGGATGACGTCAAAGGCTTTCAAGTCGGCGACCTTTTGCCGTATGGTGGCCATGTCGTAGACGTAGCAGGGGGAGCCGTATTGTTCGATGAGCGACTCGATCGACTGACCGGCGATTTGTCTGCGCATCACGGGGAAAAGTTCATCGGGACTCGACATGAAATCAATGGATCTCCAAGAAAGAAACTCAAGACACTTCGACTAGAAACCTTGTCGTTTTCTGTTTCGGACGTTCTGGGAATATTTTTCCAAGAACTTCTTCTCTTTGCTAGTGAGCGAATCCTTACCCGAGGCGTGGATCTTTTCCAAAATCCGATCGGCCTCTTTTGCTTCCAACTCATCGTCAGAAAGGTTTGGATCGTCCTTTACATGCAACTTAAACTTACGCCTCTTCCACCATTTTTGGATCGACGTGACCCCCTCCATTGGATTTTGAAGCCTGCTGAAACTCCAACCCAGAAAGAAGTACATCGTTGCAAAGAGAATCCCAAACAGGTGGACATCGTAAGCGACTCCAGTCCCAGGACTCGAGAAGAAATTCGTCAGGACGAAGATGATCCCAAGTACCCAAGCTGGCATCGGGAAGACGATCAGGTAGACCGTTGCATTTGGGAAGTTGTAGACAAAGAGCATCGAGATGCACAAGACCGCTCCGGATGCACCTAGCACCATTGCTGGAGCGGGCCAGTAGGCCCTGACGAGCATTGTCATGACCCCACAAAACAAGGCTGCCAGCAAGTAGATTCTCAAAAACTCTCTGCGCCCGTAGCGCATCTCCACACTCCTGCCCATGAAATACAGGCTGAGCATGTTGAAAAAGATATGAGAGATATCGCTCGAGGAGTGAGTAAAGGCATAGGTGATCGCCTTGTACCAAGTCCAAGGTTGCCAGAGCGTATCAGACCTAAGGGCCAACGCTTCGTTGACCGACCCTTGAAAGGTTTTCGTTACGTTCCCGAAGAGCAAATTGACGACAAAGACGATCACGTTGAGGATGATCAGTTGCGATACGGCCGACTGTTGGTTCCAGCTTGGCCGTATATCTAGATCTTGGTCGTTTTGGTAATAGCCTCGGTCGTATAGCCCCATGGCGATCTCGGTAGCAAATAGATCAGATCTATGCTCCGGGGTTCTCCAAGGTAGGGGGAAGTTGCTGCTTTGGCAACTCTGGAACCTTGGGAACCAAGTCCCTTGGAGTAAGAGGTTTGTCCCCTGGCGAAGGAGTTACCGGTGGGTCAGACGCGATTCCATAGGCTTTGCCTAAAGGACTGTTGAAAAAGTCCTCAGGGCTACCGAGTGTGGTTGATTTGGCTTTCCATTCTGAGAGGGTTTTCTCGACATCGTAGTTTAGGTAGTCAGCATCATAGGCTCGCCTAAACTGCATGAATTCAAACAGCACGAACTTCTCGTCGATATCCTCGTCGATGAGTTTCTTATAGCGGTTGATTGCCTTGAGCACTTCCTCTCCGACATCTTCGGTCATGATCACAGGGTAGTATCGGAATACTTTATCCCATCGCACAAAGCCTTCTTCGTATTTCTCGACGGCACCCTTGATGTCGGCCACATCGATGAGTTTGTTGGCTTCGAAGATAAGCCGTCGGGCATCGACCATCATCTGCTGCTGCTCGGCCAGGGCTCGTGTTTCCCAGTAGGAGTAGTTGACTTGTTCTCTCAGAGAACTGGTGGATCGTGAATACTCCTCAGCCGAACGGAGTTGGCTGGCGAGTTCCAGGGCCTTGATTTGCTCGTTTCTGGGGAGTTCGTTTGCGAGTTCCTGATAATTTGGCTCGATGGCCATTGCAAATTCGGCTGCCCACATTCTCTCTTCGTTGGTTTGATTCTCGGAGCCTTTCGCAAAGGCTTCGGCTTTGCGAGGATTAGCGATTGTCGCTTTTTCTCTCTTAGCGGCGATGACCTTTTCCCTTATCGGTTCGGTCAATTCAGCAAACTTTCGCTTGAGGTCCTCGACGTTTTTGCGAGCCGTTTCGATGCTTCGCAACGTTACAGGAACATAACCTGTCGTTGCCAATTCCCGATTACCGAAGTCTTTCCAGTCGCGGCTGGCTCTCTCCCATACGAATTTGGCCCGCTCGTCGAGGATGCCTTCATCCTCAATCGCCTCGCCATGATACATCTGCCACAGAGGCCCATAGCTAAAGAGCAAATGCGGTGACTTCTTGATCGGTGCGCCTGCAGACACCAATTGATAAGCTTGTTCGAACCATTGCTTACCGACAAGCCAATTGTCCGGCTTTCGATCGGGACCCAACGCGTCATCGGATTTGGCGTTCAAGCCTTG
>JAJTFC010000174.1 GCA_021298315.1 Planctomycetaceae bacterium | reverse complement strand
ATTCTCTTGGCCAAGACCCCGGAGGTCGCCTCTCAGCTCGGAGAGATGTTCATGGCCCAACAGATCCAGAAGCACTACCAAGCTCTCGTACGCGGTTCGATGCCACCTGAGTGTAGGGTCGATCGACCACTGCTCCACCCCAAGCATTTCGAGGAGCGATTCAAGTGTGCCCATCCAGAACAACCGGCGACCACCCATTTCCGCTGCCTGAAACGCTTCGAAGTTCCCTGGCCGGCCTCGGGGTTCCCCACGGCACGTTTTTCGCTCTTGGAAATCCGCCCTGAGACGGGTCGTTGGCACCAGATCCGGCGGCACCTAAACCACCTTGGCCATCCGATCCTCGGTGACCATCGCCATGGGGACCACCGATGGAACCAAATGTTCTATCAACGGACCGGCATCTACCGTATGCTACTGTCTGCCATGCGACTGGATTTCCGACACCCCAAAACCGACGAACCGATCTCCCTGTTGGTCCGTCGAGGCGAAGCCTTCGACCAAGCCCTCGAGTGCCTTGCACAAGAAAGCCTCTGACCGCCAAACTGCTTGCTTTCACCCCCGAGGGCGACACTTCTCAGTCGTCTTGCGTAAGCCACCAGTAACTGCCAACCCGCTTGCTTTCAGCCCGGAGGGCGACACTTCTCTGCCATTAGTGCGTGAGCCACCGGTTACCGGCGGCGAAGTCGCTTCGACGGTCCTGACCCAAATTGGCTACTACCCTCCGAACCCGATTCGGGCAACCAATCGATCTCGCTGGCAAAGAGATTTTCGACCGTGGACGCCCAGTCGCTTCGATCCCCAACGCCCTCGGCTTCCCCCCCCGATTTCGAATTGAGCCAATTGATCACGGACAAAGCATCCAAGGGTGATATCGAACTGTCGTTGTCGACGTCACAAAAAATCTCACCTACTCCTTCGCCCTGCCGCGAACCGTGCTTATTGATCTGATCGATAATGCGCAAAGCGTCTAGCGGCGTGACCGATTGGTCGTCATCCACATCCCTCGGATTCGAACCGTTATGCCAACGGATATTGATGCTTGAGGCTTCAAGCTCTTCGTCGAGAATCGTCAAGGCCGGAACACCATCGCTAGGAACCGTGACAGCCAGCATACGTTTGGATGTCAACCGATGAAGCGAATGCGCAGATCCTGACCCAAATTGCAACGTGCGCGAGAGCTCATAAGTCGGGCCATTCCACTCCTGCAACTGGGGAACCTCCACGATGGTCCGAAGCGTGATCCATCGACCCGCAAACCATAGAGAGTCGGTCACCTTGTTCGCCAAACCAAAAAGGCTACGTTCGAGACTCTGCGCATCGAAGACCAAGCCGGACCCGAGCAGCACCGACTTACCATCCCCAGAAAGCCGGATCGGATGTTCCCATCCGAACCCATCGTGATAGGGCGAATCCACCGGTGCTTGGAGCACCCCTGAACTGCTGATGGTCTCGTAAATCAAATCATTGGGGCTGGTATCATCCCGAAAGAAATACATCCGGCGGTTGGTGGGATTCCATACATACTCCTTGGAGTAATAGTTCCAGTCCCGCGAATGCTTGAGACTACCCTCGCTTGAGATCACGTAGTGGGTATACCATGCCCCCGCATCGTCGACGGCAAACAGGAACTCACCGGCCATCGATAAACCGGCTGGTAATCCTGGAAGCTGAAAAAAGGGAACTTCTCTAGGGATTTCTTGCTTGAGATCGATTTTGTAAATCAGACCGGATGCGTAGACCACATACACGAGCTCCGTTTCCCGAGCGTAAGTGATATAGCTGGGGCTACCCAGAAGCGGGATGCTAGTGTCATAAGCGAGAGTTGTCGGATTCCAGCGAAAAAGGGACTGATAGTATTTGCTCAACAGAAGGACTTGTCCTTGGGTCGAGACCGTCGTCCAATCGGGCCAGTAGGTCAATCCGGTCGGGTCGATCGGTTCGTTGGGGTCTGCCGGTTTGAAATCGGAAATGGGAATGCTTTGCGTACGATACCCATTGCTTGCCTCGGAATCTGGAGAAAAGGCGATCACCGAATCGCCCGTGACGAAGATTTTGATTGCAAATTCATCGAGGGTTACGCTACCGGTCGGCAAAAAGGCTCGCGAGTAGGCAGTGATCTCGTCTCCGTTGAGGACAAACGGTAGCTGTGCCTGAAAAAAATCGATGTCGTCGATAGGGCCCAAGCGGTTGGAATAGGTAAGGTCTGATGTGGCGTAGACGATACCGGCGTCATCGACGACTTTGGACTCGTCGGGAAAAACCCAGGTGCGAGAGGCGTCGGGATAATCGCCATGATAAGGACCATCGCCGCGTGCGAAACCGAAGCGACCATTATCGGCATAGGTTACGAAGGTGATGTCCGAGGGGGAGACCCCCAACGAGCGGCCATAAATCGTATTTCGATTCGGAGCGATGGACGATCCAGAGACGGCGAAGACATAGTTTTCGACCGAATCGATGAGTGTGTTGTTGTTCTTGTTGATGCTGACGAAGCGTGCGTAGAGATCGATACTGTAATTGAGAAACAGCAAGTTCCCGTCGGAGTGAATCGCAGAGATTGCCGAGGGGAGATTGATCAAGTGCGTGCGGCTAGTCCCGGAGTTGTTGTAGCGGTAAGCCGTTTGGCCAAAGGCGGCGTAGATCCCGTTGGCATCGACATGAGCGGTTTGGGGACCTGTGGTGGCATTTTGCAGGGTGATAGGTGCAAGCCACGTCGATTGAGCGATATCGTATCTAGCGACGACCGGAGAGCTTGAGTCGAAAAAGTATCCGACATCATTGAATTCGACGATCGAAGCAGCCAGGACTCGGCGATCTTCGAGTTTTTCCAATCGGGGTTTGAACGACGGGGTCTTTTTCATGGCAAATCACTCTGGGAAATGGCTCACGGGCTGAGATCGACGGGCGAAAACAAGAGTTATGGGCACCAAGTATATACCACGCGCGCCGGATCGAGAAAGGGCTTGATTTCCCGCTTCCGTGCATTTGCCGTGTTCGGTGCCTTCTGTTCGCTTGATCAGAATTGGAATGTCCGGATCCTCCAGTCTAATAATCCCGTTTTTCAACCACAGAACACACCGAACACACGGAAACGGGGCCTCCCGCCTTTATGTCACGCTTCCGTGGTTTCGGTGTGTTACGTGGTTTCATGCTCTTGGGCGACAAGAGCGAATTCGTGGTCGCTGCGCCGCAGTACCGCGCCGCGGCCAACACGGCGATGGGTTGGAAGAATGCCAACCTACGCAGTGAGTTGATGCGACTCCTGCGAGGCGCCGGCGTCTTGGGTTGGTCACGATTGCTCTATTCTATGAAGTTTCAAGAGGAGCGGGCAAGCACACAAACGGAATTGCAGCGCGAGTCAAATAGGAAGAGATCGCGCTGGCCGGGATTCGGGTGTTGCTCAAGCGCTGGGATCTTTAGCAAGATCCACTACCGGGCAAGATCTTACTCTAAAAGAATTGCGCGTCGCCCATGGGCTGCGAGAGAAAAAGAAAAAAGGCTAAATGAGACAAGGGAAAAAGTGTTACGTCTTCATCCGCCTCTTAGCCACTAGCCCCCCTAAACCAAAGAGCGTCCCTATCACGATCATGCTTGGTTCAGGCACTGCACCGGCGCCTGAAGACAGACTAGCGACACGAAAACCGAAGTTATTGATGCCGTCGCTAGCACCGTTTGGAAAGCGAGACGACGACGACAGGGAATAGAAGCTGTCGCCCCAGCCGCCGCCGCGTAGCCACCGACCAGAGGAACCAGCACTATTAGTCGGGTCGAACAAACTCTCTTCCCATTCCCAGACGTTGCCACCAAGGCCCATCACACCATAAGGACTTAGGCCACCGGCCTCCGTGATATCCGCTGGAACAGTTGGCGAAGCTTCGCCAGATTGCGTGTATACCGCCGTATTAGAATCTGTGCCGCTTGTTACAGCTATTGGTCGTGTATTGCTTCCATTTGCGAAGTCGTAGAAGGTACTGTTGCTGGAATCGTAATAAGCTGCCTTGTACCACTCGTTCAAGCTCGGCAAGACGTATTTCGCTCGCTTGCTGCGAAGTCCATTCGCTGAGTCGTAATCAAGGGGATCGGCGGTCGCATCCCACAGCGCAATATCGTCATTGACGCCGCCGGTGGTGAACTTATAGGCCGCGTGGTTCCCCGTGCTTGTATTGAGCCAGTTGACAAACCGGGCCGCTTCATTCCAGGATACATTCGTAGCGGGCTTAGCCGTACCACGCGTGTCATGAGTGATCACAAGCGACTGCGAGGCGTTGAACTTGTTGATCATGTCCTCGCTGACCTCGAACTTGCCAATGCTGTAGATGTAACCCACGCTACCCGCAGAATTCGGTGTACCGGTGGTATCAGCTGCATTGTCTGGATTGCCGATCGTCACGAAATCCATGTTGAAAGCATTAGCACCAGAACCGAACGATACCACCGCCGCCAAGCTCGGGGCGGCCATGATGGCCATCGCTGCCAATGCACCGGTAGCAACACGCAAAACACAAATGCGAGTCCAAAGCCCCTGAAACAAATGAAAATGTCTCATCCCCAAAACCCTTTTTTTGAAAACGTACACAGAACGGTGCCCTCCTGGCGGAAAATCCAATCATCCTCAGATTAGACACATAGTTTTACCCCCCACACGGAACGGACGATGCCTGGCAACCGGCAAAACCCGATTAATCGTCAAAAAAGTTAGGCTCGTTTCTTTTTCGGAATCTCAGCCGAGGTAGGCATGTCAAAGCCCGTAATCCAGCGAGACTCGAAAAACGACTCACCAGGAGGTAAGGCAGTTGAGCCTGTGCCGCTACCCCTTTTTTAACCACAGAACAGACTGAACACACACGGAAACGAATCCTACCGCCGTAATCGACACCCAAATTTTCAATAATCATATTGCATCAAGTGGGTTGTTTTCTTATCGATGAAGCGTCCAAGTATTCCTTTTAAGCATTTAAATTGTCCAGCTCTTACGTCGATCACAAGGCTACCTGTTCGTTGCATGGAGCAAATACCGGGCACGTCATCGCAGTTGCAGGCCGACCCAAAAGCCATAGGCGACTCCATGGTTTTGGCCAGGATCACCATACTTATGAATGTATTCACGCACTCGTTGGATTGTTGTTTCCATGGAGTCGCCCCAATTCTGAATACATACTTTCCCCTCGACTAGTTTTGCTGGCCCGATCGTTACTCCCTTTTCCTGCATCAAGATTTCCAGGGATTCAGCTAAGGCAGTCGTTCGTTCGCGAAAGGACTTTCCAACGAGTTGTTCTTCTGTGATCTTCAAGAGCCAGTCGTAGGACAAGATATCGCCCTGTAATTGGCGAGTGATTTCGTCAGCTAGTTTACGGGTAAGCATGGGAACAAATAAACCTGATCGATTGCGTCATCGGGGTATTACATATCGATTGCGGGATCGCATGCACCAGTAATCCACCGGTCGTCACCAGTACCCTTGGCATCAGACCGTCCAACGATCAATGAACAAGAACTCAAGTGGATTCCCATCGACGGATCGAGGTGAACATGTACTCCCTCGGAGTTAGGGCACGTTTTCCCATCTAGTTCCGATTGATCCAGGTCAGCCAGTTGGAGTAGTTTGCAGGCAAGGCTGCGCAGACCGGTGGGATCACCATACACGCAAATCGTGGTACGAGCGTCGCTCAGATACGAAGTTGCGTACACGACGCCAGTCAGCTTTTCGCTCGCAATCGTCTTAAGTTTAGATGCGGCATTCATTGGATTCCCATTTCGTCTTCTGTTAATCCTATCGCATAATCCTATCGCAGGCACTTTGCTCAATCCAAAAGCGTCTTGCCTTGCGCTGGTATCTGGGGTCTGGATACACACCCTCAAATCGGTTGCGTACGGACCCGTCAACTCTTGGTTTGGTGTATCGGCTCATTCGCCCGATTCTAGCTGTCCCCGCATTTGAAAACATCCCACCGATGGTTTGAATCCTGCACTTCCACTACAAAACCGCATGTTTTCCTAGGAAAAACGAGGGTTCGGAGTCGACTCACGGAAATATTTTTGGGGGCCAAGGCAGCGCACAAGACGATGATTTCTACAGGGGTAGCACCTGCAGGCGTGGATATGCATGGATAGCCAGGAAAGACAAAACAATCGGCCAGTACCGCAAACCGTAATCAACAGAAGAACGCCGTTAGGGATCTGCTGCCAATTTGAGCGTCGCGGTTTCCACGCTTTCAAGGAATTTCACTCCCAACCCAACCTTATGTCGGTCGTACCAGTTCGCGGCAGACACTACATCCGTATGAAAAAGACTCCCAACCCAACCTTATGTCGGTCGTACCAGTTCGCGGCAGACACTACATCCGTATGAAAAAGGGGATGGTATCGAACCTGGTACTCACCGTCTGGCATCTTTGATTTTTTTTCCAAACTTCGTCGTGAGTCAATCCGACCGCTGGATCCACTAGCATTTCGTCTCGCCGACGCTTTGCTTCCTCAAACGCGGAATTCGGCACAGGGATTTGCTCATCGTTTGAAACAATGTCATCCCAAATCGTTTGGATAAGCCCCAGACGCTCCCCTAGAGGGAGGTGCCGTATCGATTCTGTGTATAGGTCCATTTTGTTCTCCGTCTAGATTGTACCACCAGGTCTTCCTCAAGACTACCAAATTCTTATCTGCGCGGGCCCAGGACGATGCAGCTTGGCTAGCAAAATCTTCGGCGCTGCCAGAAAAGCTTATCGCCGTGGGGCACGCGAAGGAGTTTCACGAGAAGCTCAAAGCTAGGGGGATGGCCACGACCACTATCCACAAACGGATCCAGTTCGCTCGGCAATTCATGCACGATGCAGTCGACTGGAAGATCATTGATGAGAATCCTTACTGCAAGGTAAAGACGCAGAAGAGTTCGGTGAAGGTCAACGAATTCGTACCTCGCGAAGTGGTCGATAAGCTGATGAAAAAGGCCAACCCCGTCTGGCAAGTGATCTTGGGCCTGAGTCGCTACGGTGGGCTTCGAACACCCTCTGAAACGCTGTCGCTTCGATGGGACGACATCGACTGGGAGATGAACCGAATGAGTATCCCAGAGCCCAAGGTCGAGCACCACGAAGGTCGTGGGATTCGCAGTTGCCCAATCTTTCCAGAGCTGCGACCGATTCTTGATGAAGCCTTCGAGATCTTCGGTGACAAGAGCGAATATGTAGTCGCCGCACCTCAGTACCGCGCCGCAGCCAACACAGCGATGGGCTGGAAGAACGCCAACCTACGCAGCGAGAAAACGCGCTGTCGGCGGCTCCGTGTTCATCGCATTGTTAGCGTTTGTCAATCGCAGTTGAATCTTGCGAATGGGGCAAACTGGTCTTCCTGAAATTGAAGTACTGTACC
>JAJTFC010000173.1 GCA_021298315.1 Planctomycetaceae bacterium | reverse complement strand
AATGGCCGTTGAACAATGGCCGTTGAACAATAATGTTCGACGATTGTCCTCAATCGTCCCTGTGCCGAGCTTGCGAGGCGAGTCTGAAGGTGCTGGAAAGCAACGTCAAGCTAAAGCTTGTTGCTCAACGGCTGAGGACAGCCGTTGAACAATGGCCGTTGAACAATGGCCGTTGAACAATCCGATTATCGGATCATCGGTTGGATTTTTTTGATCGCTTGCTCGGTAGCTTTTTCCATAACGCTCTGAATGCTTACGGGGATCCCTTTCGAATCGCTCGATTGCTGGGCCGCTTGGATAAAAGCCATGATTTCTAAGGACTCTTGACTCGAAACGGGAACTTCTCCACCCGCAAAGAATTTTGCGATCTCAACGACCAACGGCTCGTAGCCCTCATACTTGGCATCGTTCTCTAAAAAGTCTGCGCCAAAGACGGTTAGCCCATAACCTTGGGTTCCAGCACGAATGCCACGAAAAACTCCAACTCGGCCATCCTTCCAACGACCTACGACCACGTCGGTTCCCTCGGTCTTGGTTCGAGTGACTTCTTCGCATCCTACCCCCATGGCCGTAAAGAGAGCCTCAACTCCGTGGATGCCGTACCAAGTCAAATCGGTATGGTGTGCTTCGAGCGAGCAAGGGCTCCAAGCTTGGGCTCCGAGAATCTTTCGATCGGACTTTTCCCGATATCGATAGACCGTAGGAGTGAATCGCAACGAGGAGGATGTGAACCAAGGTGTCTTGTAATGCTCGGCAAGCTTGGCAATTGCAATTGCATCGGTCAGATCGGCTGCAAGTGGCTTGTCGATAAAAACCCTCTTGCCGGATTTAAAGACGGGATAAGCTTGTTCAAGGTGTTTGCGTCCATCGAGGCTGTTGAGCATGACCGCATCGACTTTTTCCAAGAGCGCATCGATCGAGTCGACGATCTCAATGCCTTGGGCTTGGAACTCCTTGGTGTAGTTGGGAACCCGATCGATGCTCGATGGGATATCGGGGCTACCTCCAGGAAATGCAGCCACGATTTTCAATCTTGCCATGGGGCTATTGGCTGGCGCCTCTCGCATGATCTTGGAAAACGCACCGGCATGCGAGGTGTCCAGACCGATGACTCCGACGCGGATGGGGGACTGTGCGTATGTCATGACCGATAAGCAAAACAGGGCGATAGCAAGGGCCGACGGGAAAACAAATCGCATGAGGGGCTCCGCGGAACCGAGAGGTGGAAACGCAATTGCAGATAAATGGACTATTCTTCAGGGCTTTGGAAATGGCCGCTACGGAATGCCGAGGCCATGGCTTTGGGAACTTCAGCTTCGGCCAAGACTAAGTTGGCACGGTTCCTTGCGACTTCGGCCTTCATGACCTGTTCTTGTGCGATCGCTTCGGACCGCCGTTGTTCGGCTTGTGCTCGCGCCATACGCACATCTGCTTCGGCTTGGTCTGCTCGTAGTCGAGCCCCGATGTTCTGGCCGACTTCGATGTGTGCGATATCGATCGAAACGATGGTAAAGGCGGTTTGGTTATCCAAACCTCGTTTGAGAACAGTGCGAGCGATGAGATTAGGATTCTCTAGAACCGCAAGGTGTGTTTCGCTAGAACCGATCGAACTGATGATGCTCTCACCTACCCGAGCGATCACGGTCTCCTCGGTCGCACCTCCGATGAGTTGTTCGAGGTTGGTTCGAACCGTCACTCGGGCTTTGACCTTCAATTCGATCCCGTTTTTTGCGATCGCCGAAAGAAACCCAGTTGGGCTGTAGCGGGGATCGGGACAATCGATCACCCGTGGGTGAACTGAGGTTCGGACAGCATCGAGCACATCGCGGCCTGCAAGGTCGATTGCTGCAGCGCGATCAAAGTCCAAGTCAATCCCCGCGCGATGTGCTGCAATAATCGCATTGAGCACGTTCATCACATTCCCTTCGGCAAGGTAATGAGCTTCGAGCCTCTCGGTGCTGATCCCCGCACGGCGATCGATATCCAAACCGGCTTGGGCGGCCATGATTTTAGCGTTGACGATCACCGACGAACGAACTTGTCGGAAGTACATGCCGACCAAGCTCGACATAGAGACGTCCGCCCCGCTCATCATGGCTTGCACCCAGAGGCTTCCGAAATTCCAAAGCAAACCGAGGCACACCAGTGCAGCAAGACCTGCGAAGATAAGCAGTACGATCAAAAGGGCGCTTTGAGGGCTGACCTGATTACCCCTTTGGGCCAGGAGAAGCAACGAATCGAGATTCATCATCGGGTACTTGTTTTGTTGGGCGGAAAAAGCGGGAAGGAATCAAAAGGATTGAGCATCAGGAGAACTGTTGCTCATCTATCTTGCACGAAAACTCCGCGATTGTAACGGATATTCCGCCAAAAAACTTCTCTCTGGCCAGAGGCCCGTGGCGAACCGGATAGGCTTTGGAAGCGTACCATCGACGGTGATTGTTGCTATTTGACCGCCCAAATTCCAGACTTTTCTAACGGTTTGAACCGCCATGCTTCCAAGCTTATCCATTGACTTGTTGCCAAAAATCATGCCCGGAATCCTGGGTGTGACGGACTTCTGGATGGCAAGATGGCTGACGCCTGTTTGGTTCTTGGGAATCGGTGTGATCTTTGGTCTGCTCGCCCTGGGGGCTTTTCTGGGACTTTGCTACTTGCTCTCGAAGATTCCGCTGCTCGACACTCTTCGCAGCACCGGGGTAGTTCACGCGGTAGCGGGAATTGCGACGCTCGTGTCGACCGTTCTAGCGAGTCGATTCATCAGCGGGGCTTTTTACGAGAGGGGCACGCGTGAGTTTTTACGCGACGAGTTTACCCTCTTTGCCCTGGCGATGGGGTTGCTCTTTGGAGTCTTTTGGTGGGCGGTTTTCTACTGCTCGAATCGACGCTTCATGCTGGAACTCAAATCGCTGATTTCCGACGGCGTTGGCTTTTACATGCTTTGCGTTCTTAGTTTTCTTTCGATCGTAGGACTTGCATCGAGCTTCTTGGTCGAATCGCCCCGCGATGCCTTCTCGAGCCTTTCGTTCTACGTCGACTCACTTCTGAACGCCAATCCAGGTACCAAAGAAGAGAGTTTCGTGATCCCAGGGATCGTGTCGGAGGCTGAGGCCAAGTTTGTCTCGATCCCATTGAAGTACGATTCAAAGAATCTTCTTGGGATTCAACTCATGTCGGACAAGAATCTGCTCATTGGGGATGGCCCATCGATCGCCGATTTCAGAGTCCCAGGTTTTCAAGTTGAAAACGGCGTTGAGTTCTCATGGGATCGATCCATGGGTGCGGAGAAATGCCCCCTGCCCTTGTCGCAGGCTGCGGAAGTTTGGGTTCAGAACCAAGAAATCGGCGACGCAAAACTCAATGTCGTATTGAGTTCATCGCCAGCGGTTCCCCAGTCGGGTACATTCCTGCTTGCAGGCCTATTCGTCTTGCTCTTTGGTCTGCTGTTTTTCTTGATGCAAGCCATCGCACCGAAGGCATCGGCGATCGCACTAGCCACGGCCAAAAGCGAGTTGTCTCAACCGCTTCCCCTGTTCTTGATGGTTCTAGTCGGCATAGCCATCTTGCTCTTTGTGTTCCTTCCGTTTATCACGTTCGGAGAGGATATCAAATTCCTCAAGGAGAACGGAATCACCCTGATCCTTGTGGCCTGCACATTCCAAGCGGTTTGGTCGGCTAGCACTTCGGTTAACGAAGAGATTGAAGGACGCACGGCACTGACACTCCTGAGCAAACCGGTTCACCGGCGGTCGTTTATCGTCGGCAAAATGCTCGGTGTGTTTTGGATCGTTCTATTTATGTTTATGGTTCTCGGCTCGATTGAACTCCTGGCCGTTGCATACAAGCCCATCTATGACGCTCGGGAATCGTCGCTCGAACAACCTGATTGGCGTCAGTGCCACTTTGAAATGATGCAAACGATCCCAGGATTGGCCATGGCTTTCTTTCAGGCAGTTGTCATCGGAGCGATTTCGGTGGCCCTGGGAACTCGCCTCTCGTTTGTGGCGAACTTCGCAATCTGCTTTGCCATCTACATGCTCGGACACCTAACTCCGACGATCGTTGCGAGTGCTGAAGGTGGATTGCCGCTTGTGGAGTTTTTCTCCCAGTTGATTTCGGCGGCTGTTCCCAATCTGAGCCTGTTTTCGATGGAAGCGGCCATCGACTCGGATATCCAAGTTCCTTGGAGCATTTTGGCTAGCGTGTTGCTCTACACGGTGATGTACTTCCTGATGGCCACCTTATTGGGCTTGTTGCTGTTCGAAGATCGCGATTTGGCCTAATGAAAAAACTGGTTGTTTGCTATCCCGTCGAGGATCGGCATTTACAAGCGATTCAGGAGGCCGCTCCGGGATATCAACTGCTTGTTGCAGATCAGCAAACCATTGTGGATTTGATCCATCATGCCGATCTATTTGTTGGGCATGCGAAAGTCCCTGTGGATTGGGATCGTGTAGCAAAAAGCGGCAGGCTCAAGTTTATTCAATCATCGGCTGCCGGACTCGACCATTGCTTGGCACCCTCGATCATCGATTCCCCTGTGGTCGTTTGCAGTGCGTCGGGCTTGTTTGCTGACCAAGTTGCCGAGCAGACCCTGGCATTGCTTTTGGGGCTCCTCAGAGGGATCCCCGTCTTTTATCGCCAGCAACAAAATCGCGAGTTTATACGAAGACCCACTGCAGATCTTCATCGCAAACGCATAGGCATCGTAGGACTTGGAGGCAATGGCAGGCGACTGGCTCAAGTGCTGGAACCTTTTCGAGTGACGATCCGGGCGACGGATTATTTTCCCGAACACAAGCCCACGCAGGTACAGGAGTTGTTGCCCCACAGGCAACTGCTGGACCTAGCGGCTTGGTCAGAGATTCTCATTTTGACTCTCCCATTAAACGCATCGACTCGCGGGATCATTGATCGACGCGTTTTCGTTGCGATGCCTAAGGGATCCTATTTGATCAATGTTGCTCGCGGCCAATGCGTCAACGAGAAGGATCTCATCGACGGGCTTGATAGCGGACAGCTTGCTGGAGCCGGCCTCGATGTGACAGCCGTCGAACCTTTGCCTGCTGAGAGTCCTCTCTATGCTCACCCGAATGTGCTCATCACGCCTCACGTGGGAGCTCAGTCGGGCCCTCGCTATGACGATTCGACACGATTGATCTGCGAGAATCTCAGGCGTTATCTGGCGGGTGAGCCACTCTACAACATCGTCGATAAGAAGTTAGGCTTTCCGCACCCGAGTGTGCTGTATTTGCCCAACTAGATCGGATCGGACGGATCGGACGGATCGGACAGATCAGACAGATCAGACAGATCAGACAGATCAATTATGCTAGAGCTCACGAATCTATCTTCGACAGGCAAGCTTACGCTGGGGATCGCGTTGTCGATGCTCGTTGGAGGATTGATCCTTCTGGGGCGATTGACTTCTCGAAGTGTGGTCTCGGAGTCGGAGTTTTTGATTGCCGACCGCAAAGTTCCATTGCTCCTGTCGATTCTGGCATTGCTTGCCACTTGGTTTGGCTCTTCGTCGGTGATTGAATCTTCTTCAAAGATGTATCAGGGAGGTGTGAGTCAAGTTCTGTTGGATCCTTTCGCATGTGGAGCGACACTGATTCTAACGGGATTGGTGTTTGCCGGACGCTTTTGGAATTCAAAAGTTGCGACAGTCGCCGATCTGTTTCGAAAAGAGTTTGGGCATTCGTCAGAGAGACTCAGTTGTTTGATCCAAGTCCCATCATTTTTTCTTTGGATCGGCTCGCAATTTCTCGCGATGGGTCAACTCTTGGAGTCGACATTGGACATCCCGCTTTGGATTGCGATTTTGATCTCAGCGATAGTCACCTTGGGGATCGTCATCTGGGGCGGCATGTGGACTGTGACTTGGGCCAACTCGGTGATGATTCTCCTATCGATCGCCAGCCTTCTGGTTCTCTTTGTTGCGACGAGCTTGGCGATCGGCCAAGGAGATCTGCTCAGGGGATTCTTGCGTGTGATCGAAACGGCACCCGATGGGCATTTGAAACTTGATACATCGAGTCCCAGTAAGTTGCTATCCATCGCCAGCGTACTAGTGATCGGCTTATTGGGGAATGTGCCAGGCCAAGACATCCAGCAGCGGGTCGCTTCGGCCAAAACTGCTAGCACAGCGCGTTGGATGTGCATCATCGCAGGCATGCTGTATTTGTTGCTTGGTTTGGTTCCTTTGTATTTGGGGCTTGCGGCTCGGACCAAATTTGGCGATCGATTGCAAGAGTCCGAATTGCCGATCAATCAGATTGCAGGTCTGTACTTGAGCCAACCGCTTCAGATTCTGCTTGTCGTCGGGATGTTCTGTTTATGTTTGTCC
>JAJTFC010000056.1 GCA_021298315.1 Planctomycetaceae bacterium | reverse complement strand
TGCATGCGGCGAGAAAGAAAGCTGTACACGGTATGGCACGGTGGACAGTAAAATTCGTAGATTGGCATCGCAGTACTGCACAGATCCAAAGATTGTTTAGGAGTCACAACTAGGATTCTTGACCAAGAACCCTCAGAGGCTATCATGCCTACCAGTTTTACTATGAAATTCCTCAATGGGCGAGCCGTATTGAACTACTCGCATCGAGTGCCCTAGGCATGGACAGCAAGGACGAACAAAAAGAGCTGATCGGTTCGATGGGGGCCCCTGTGCCTCTGCTGCCAACCCCTGAGGTGCTTGCCGAGCTTGAACGATTTAGCAACTCGTTTGAGCAATCCGAACCCGAAGCAATTCTCGCTTGGGCTCTCGATAGGTACCAAGACAAATTCACCATGGCCACTGCCTTTGGACCTGAAGGAATGGTCATCCTCGAAATGCTTTCGCGGATCAACCCAAGGTGCCATGTTTTCAATTTGGACACAGGGTATCAATTCCCAGAAACGCTCCGATTGCGAGATCAGGTCGCCGAGCTTTATGGAATCGAAGTCGAATTGATGCGACCATCCCTCTCGGTTGCCCAGTACGAAACCCTCCATGGTGGGCCCGTTTACAAGACCGATCCAGGCAAGTGCTGCGGTGATCGAAAACTCGATGTGCTCAAGCGAGTCGCTTATGGCAAGTTAGCTTGGGCCAGCGCCATCCGTCGGGATCAGTCCCCCGATAGAGCCAAAGCGTCGATCGTCGGCTGGGACAAAAAATTCCACCTCGTGAAAGTCAGTCCTCTTGCGAACTGGAACAAAAAACAAGTGTGGGACCGGATCCTTTCGAAAAAGATCCCTTACAATCCTCTCCACGATCAAGGGTACACGAGCATCGGTTGCTGGCCTTGCACGCGCTCGGTGACTTTCGGCGAAGACGAAAGAGCAGGGCGGTGGAGCGGGACTGGAAAAACCGAGTGCGGATTGCACACCCAAGATTAATTGGATCCAATTCGGATCCCATGTTGACCCGATTTTTAAACCAAAGACTCTCCGAAAGGTTACACGATGAGCAACACTACCAGCGTCGTTATGAAGACAAGCAAAGGCAGCATCACGATCGAACTCGACGCTCAAGCAGCCCCTAAGACCGTTGAAAACTTCTTGAACTACACCCGCTCGGGACATTACAACGGCACGATCTTTCATCGCGTCATTTCCAACTTTATGATCCAAGGCGGTGGATTCACCTCCGATATGAATCAAAAGAGAACCAATGCTCCGATCGTCAACGAGTCGTCCAATGGACTGAGCAATAAGAAGTACACGATTGCAATGGCTCGTACAAACGTCCCCGATAGCGCCACGAGCCAGTTCTTCATCAATGTCACCGACAATGATTTTCTCGACAAGGCAAATTCTAGGGACCGAGTCGGTTACTGCGTCTTTGGCAAAGTGACATCGGGTAGCGATGTTGTCGAGGCAATCAAAACCGTTGCCACCACGACCAAAAATGGGCATGGAGATGTACCTGTTGAGGCCGTTACGATCGAATCGGTCGAGATCGTCGGCTAGTTCGTTTGGATTGGGTTTGTTACCGCGCTGATTCGCTTTGACGGTTTGTGGCCCAGCGGGCCTACGCATCGGTAGCAAGCGATGTCCCCCCACGGAGATGCGCCGACCCCGGAGTGTCGATGATTTCTCCGAAATCATCGTGTGCGCCAGAGCACAGCCCGATTCGAATCGGCAAGCACCTCGAAGGTCGCGTGATTCACAACTGTCCGATCTTTCCCAAGCTTCGACCGATCCAGGACCAAGCCATCGAAATCTTTGGCAATTGTCGCGGATCTCTCCGAGGTCCGCATTCGTGGATTTCGGAGAAATCCACGACAATCTGCGGCCAACACGGCGACGGGCATCCTTACCCGATTTCTGTCGCATCTTCGCTTGGGCCTGCTTGCCACCTTCGGTTCAATACGGCATACAAACGGCTACGCGTGTATCTTTGAAGCAGAATTGGGTAGACGTTGACGACAAAGTTGCCCACGCTCAGGTACACCGCCCAGCCATGCCACCCGATGCACGATGCCCATGCCGCAGACGCGATTCCCAGAGCCAACAATACTAGGTGGCCGCGCTCGCTCTGCTCGGTGCGCACGATGAAGTCAGCAGCTGAACGACGACCGCGGATCACGCGGAAATCTGGATTTTTTCGCCGCTCCCAGCGGTTTGCGAAATCCCCATCCGGAGCGAACCAGCGAAAAAGCACAACGCCCAGCAACTCGTAGCACCGTCCCGTTTGCTCAAATCCCTGAACTCGAAAGTATGCGCGTGGTAGGAGCCACCAAAGCGAGATGCAAGCGACGATCACGAACACAAACGGCGCCGGTGGCAAGAGATCGCCGTTTGGATAGTGGAAAGGTCTCAATGGCCCCCATACGTAAAGCCAGAACATCAGCAGAGGTCCAAGCCAGCCTCCAGCCATAATCCCGAATGGAATGATATTCAGCCCATGCGTTGGTGGGGTATGACGCGGTGCGTTGCTGCGTGACATAGACAGGCTTCCTCAACCCAGTTCGTTCGGGCTTACGATGGCGTTCAGCGGGCTGCGGCGAACGAGTCTCCATTGTCAAACCGCTCGGCTCTGCCGTCTCACGCGCCTCCGATGTAGGCGTCAGGTGTGAACGCTCGAATGCACCTTGGCGGGATACGAAGAATTGATGTGTCCTCATGATGGCTGAAGACGATTTCGTTTTCAAGCTAATATCGACTGTTGACGAAATCTTTTGATTGTCAAGGTTACCTTGAAAACCCAAAGGTGCGGTCAGCGATCCCAGTGGCCCGAAAGAGGGCTCGGGCCGCGTGATCCGAGGCGGCGGTTGGGACGGCGAGGCCGCAGGTTGTCGGTCGGCGCTCCGGGTCAGGCTCGTCCCGTCGCACCGCAACAACAACTTCGGCATCCGCCTTGCCCTGAGTTCCACCGGAATCCCCAAGTAGGCCAAGTCAGGACAAGTCAGGAGAGCGGCGACCGAAGATCCAGCAGACCGCCGGCGAAGCGGTCATTCGTATTCGTGTTTTTTTGATACCGGTTCAGGCCCAAACGCAGGATCGCTGGGGGCTTGGTTAAATTCCCCGCCGTTGGCTGCGGGTTGAACGAATGTTCGCTCAAGCGAACAGTGTCGATGATTTCTCCGAAATCATCGTATGCGCCAGAGCACAGCCCGATTCGAATCGGCAATCGCTTGGGCACGGGTGCTTCAGGCACCTAAAACCCTTGCACCGGGATGGCTTGGGCAAAGCCTCGCACCCAGACCCCTTGGCCTGGAACCAATCGGACCAGCCTAAAATCGGGCAGTCCCACGAGCATGCTGATCGTCGGTCCAAATCGCTCTTGCATCTTCTCAAAGACAACCTTGGCAGAACTCTCCTGACGCTCGATGACCGAGACCTCACAATCGTAACTGACCCGCTTGCGAGCAAAAACATTCACGGAGTCTTTTTCGTCAGCGATGAACATCGCATGGCATTGACCATTCGAGAGCAAGTTCGACGTGTGCTTGGCAAGCCCACTGATAAGCACATAGAAAGAACCTGCATGTTCGACAAAGGGCGCGTAACTTGCATTCGGCTCCCCACGCTCAGATACCGTCGAAAGTATTACGGTCTTTGCGTGACTAACAAACTCACGAACCTCAAGAGCAATTTCATTTGAGCCGGTCATATCGCTAAGTCTCCTAACTTGCTTGCGAAAATTCTAATCCTGCAAATCAGCGATCCAAGCTTCGACATCCGCGTCGCTTGGCATCCGCCAGTCTCCCCGAGGCGAAAGCGATACGCTCCCGACTTTGGGTCCGTCGGGCACACAAGACCGTTTGTACTGGGAAGCAAAAAATCGCTTGAGGAATACCTTGAGCGTCTCGCGAATCTGTGCAGGCTCGTACTTGATGTCAAACCGAGCATGTTCGGCCAGCAGCAGGATCTTCGACGGGCTGGCTCCGCCTCGAACCATGTGATAGAGAAAGAAATCGTGCAACTCATAAGGCCCGATCGTATCCTCAGTCGTCTGCAAGATGCTCTGATCCGAACTCAAGGGCAACAATTCGGGAGTGATCGGTGTTTCAACAATGTCGATCAAGATCTTACGCACCTGGGGGGTTGCCAGATGTTCGGCGACGTACCGCACCAGGAATCGCACCAGGGTTTTGGGTACCGATCCGTTGACGTTGTACATCGACATGTGGTCGGCATTGTAAGTGCACCAACCCAGCGCTAATTCCGACATGTCACCAGTGCCGAGCACAAATCCTCGATTCATCAAAAGCATCGTACGCATACGAGCTTGTACGTTCTCAAAGACCAAATCGTGCCGTTGATCCGCAGGCAGTTTTTCAAGCTTCGATTGCAAGGCCAGCGAACTGAGCCCTTCGAACGAAACACCGAAAGGCTTATGACCTAAACTTCGGAACATCTCCAAGCAGTTGTCTCGAATGTCGATCTCCTGCGAGGTAACCCCAAGCTGCTTCATCAAATCGTTCGCATTGGATCGCGATTCTTTGGTGGTACCAAAACCGGGCATCGTCATGCCGATGATTCTGGATGCAGGCCAACCCATCTGTTTGCACATCTCGACGGCAACCATCAATGCCAAGGTGCTATCGAGACCTCCAGAGACTCCGATGCTCAGTGGCGTGTTTTCGGGGAGTAGCCCGATCCGTTTGGCCAACGCAGCGCATTGAATTTCGAAAATCTCAGCGCAACGCTCGTGCAAATGTTCTGTCGATGCAGGGACAAAAGGATGGGGATCCACATACCGGCATAGAGATCCATTGGACTGTGCAAGCTCGAAGGCTACGACGCGGTAATCCAGCGAAGTTTGATCGGCCCGCTGATGCATGGTCTGAAACGCTCTGCGATCCCGATCAAGTTTATCCAGATCGATATCCGCAGTGATCGAACTGACCGATGAAGGATTCGCTTGGCTTGAACTGATTTTCAGTCCAGTCCCAACCCGCTTGGACTCTCCGAGCGACGACCCGTTTTCTGCGATCAAGCAGTGCCCGCCGAAGACCAGATCGGTGGTGCTTTCGCTCGGCCCTGCACTGCTATAGGCATACGCAGCGATGCACTTGCCAGACTGCATGGCCACTAATTGTTTTCGGTAATTCGCCTTGGCAATCGTCTCGTTGCTCGCCGAAAGATTCAGCAGAACGTTCGCTCCGGCTAGTGCCTGCTGGCTGCTGGGAGGTATGGGCACCCAAAGATCTTCGCAGATCTCAACTCCCACGGTCGCTTTACCGCAACGGAAAAGCAAATCGGTTCCAAAGGGAACTTGGCCGATCCCATCGAGATCCACCGTGTCGAAATCTGCTTGAGCCCCCGAATGAAACCATCGGGCTTCGTAAAACTCTCCGTAATTCGGAAGATGGGTCTTGGGGACCAATCCCAAAACCGTCCCGCTTCCAAGCACCGCTGCGACGTTGAAGAGGCACCCCTCGACGGCCAGTGGCAATCCGAGGACCACCAACTGCTGTCCCACGCCAGTAGCCAATTCAACCAAAGATTCCAGACAGCTTTCAAGCAATCGATCTTGTAGAAACAGCTCTCCACAAGTGTAGCCGCTCAAAGCCAGCTCTGGCAAAAGCACAATGTCCGACGACACCAGAGAGTCGAGCGCTCGCTGGATCTGTGACGCATTACGCTTGGGATTCCCCACATGCGTCGATGTCGAGATGGCACTGACTCGAATAAATCCTGCTGGATTCATGATGCCTCTAGGTCGCTTCCTTAGCGCGTTGGACTGCGGTGAAAGTGCACGTGCTTCCACTTGCCACTTTGTTTGTGCCAAACTCGGGTCTCTTCCATCGCAACGGTCGTCGGTTTGCCATCAGCGATCTTTTGTGTCAAGCGAACATAGGCGATCACCGCGACGTCTCCCATGACGCGAATGTGAGGGGCGACAATCGTCGATTGGACGGGATTCGAACCGCTTGGGAGATTAAAATAGTACTGATGAAAATCCAGTCCATCGACCAGATTCCCCATCGCCTCGGGCTCAAAACAGGTCAGACTCGGGCAGCAAAGGTCTTTGTAAGTATCCCAGTCCCCCCGGGTAATGGAGACCAGGAGTCTTTGGGTCAAATCCAAGATCGTATCCCGATCAGCAGGTGTGGCCATCGCGGTAATTTCCTCATCCTTCCACAGGTAATGCTAGCAGCAACCCCCAGTAGACCGTTCAACCTGGGACTTCTGCTTGGTCTGTGATATCATGATAATCCAGCAAAGCAACTTGCCGTAGCCACTCGATAGCGACTTGTGGGATATTCTCAGGTGTTATCCTTAGGGATTCCCAAAGTAGGCGTCGTCGGTCGTTAGAACTGTCACAACCGGTAGGAGTTTTATCTTTTTGTCTCTTGCACATGAATCGCCAAGACTGGCTCTGGATGCTGGTACTTTGCTTCTAAATATTGGTGCAAATGAGCCCGGGCTCAAGCGGCAACTGGATACTTGGTTTGGACCTGGAGTCTGGACTTGGGATCATCGAGTCTTGCAATGGCGAGCCGACGCTTATCACTACCGAGCCATCCGCAGTGTTCTTGCGAGCATCGACACGGGAGTGGTCGATCAAGTCCCCCCGATCGATTCGACTTCGCCGAGCGTGATGGTTTGCTTTTCCCAAGAGCAAAAACTCCCGGCTCTACGCACCGAGCAGCAACAGGCCGTGGATGCTTGGTCAACGACACGCAATGGCATCGTCGTTATGCCCACGGGGACGGGCAAAACCGAGGTGGCCCTTTCGATCATCTCCAAACGGAGCATGCCCACATTGGTCGTCGCACCGGTTCGGGATCTGATGTACCAGTGGCATCGCAGGATCTTAAGAGGACTCGGAATCGATGCGGGGATCCTCGGTGACCAACGTCACAATCTTCGTCCTGTGACGGTGACAACTTATGCTAGCGCATGCGTCCATGCAGCCGAACTGGGATCTCGTTTCGGGCTCTTGGTCTTTGATGAATGCCATCACCTGACCGGACCGATTCGAGCCGATGCGGCCCGATGTTCGATTGCTCAAGAGCGATTAGGATTGACGGCCACCTTAAACGACAACGCGCCAGACCTAGAGACACTCATTGGCCCAGTGGTGTACGAACTTGGATTGCAAGATGTCAAAGGTAGCACGCTGGCCGATTACGATGTGATTCGCATCCCGGTTTCGCTCGGCAACAGCGAGAGGGTTCGTTACAAGGATCTTTCGCGGCAGATCGCACAGTACGTCCATGAACGCCGCGAACAAGAGCCCGGATTTCAGTGGAAGGATCTTTGCAGCGAAGCAGCGACAGGAAGCCAAGCGGCTCGGATCATGCGTTTGTATCGAGAGAAAGAATCGATCGAGGATCGTGCTATCGAAAAGCTCAGTGTCCTGGAGGACCTTTTTCGGCTCCATTTGGGAGAGCCGATGATCATCTTCACCGGTTCGAATGCCATGGCTCGCCAAGTCTCCTTGCGTTTCCTGGTTCCGTGCTTGCTAAGCCACTGCGGGAAATCCGAAAGGCTCGACTACCTCGAAGGCCTCCGTGACGGTATCTATCCGGCGCTGGTAGCCAACCAAGTTCTCGATGAAGGAGTCGATCTGCCAGAAGTCAAAGTCGCTGTCGTGCTCGGAGGAAAAAGCTCGACGCGACAGTCCAAACAACGCTTAGGGAGAATCTTAAGAAAACGAGGGGATGCTCGGGCCGTGCTTTATGAGATCGTCGCGGCTGAAACCAAAGAAGTCCAACGCTCACGCAACAGGAGACGCAACGATGCTTACCAAGGAACTCGGCATCGCAAAGCTCGTCGACGGCCAGATCCTTCCTGATCGCTTAAGCCGGACCAAGCATGCTCAGTACGTCGCGCTGGCCAAGCAAATGTGCGACGTTTATCGCGACGGCATCGGCTCGATGCGCAAGGAGCTTCATCTTGAAATCCACAAGATCCTCGAAGCCGACTCGCATTGCCCGATCCGTCGCGCTGGTGCCTTTTGCAAGCTCTTGGATGACCTCTGCGAATTCGATGCAGGCAAACCCCAAAAGACCGCACAACTCAGACAACGCGTCTTCCGCCAAGCTGCTACGCTACACCCCTTGGTTGCCAACGTCGAATCGATCCTGGATCACTCCGAGCAAGTGGCCAAGGACAAAATCGCAGCATCGGAAAACATGACTTGGCCCGAACTCCAGCGCTCTTTGTTCGCCGATATCATCGATCATCACCGGCTCGTTAAGTTCGAATATCCCCAAGACACCAAGGAACTGCTCGCTAGATACAACGTCGCACAGACACAAGTCGCCATGCTCGATGCCAGACAACTGATCATCGATGCAACTGGAGACTGGAAAGGTATTTTACGCTACGCCAAACTGGCTCATTTGATGCATCGCATCGAGCCGATCGTAGGTGGATATCGAATCACACTCGATGGACCAGCCTCGGTTCTCCGAGGAACCAATCGCTACGGGATTCAAATGGCCAAATTCCTGCCCGGCCTGCTTGCTTGCTCAGGCTGGTCGCTCAAGGCCACGGTGATTCCAAAAGGGTTGGCCAAGTTTGCCGATTCGAATTGGGGCAGATCCCAACGCTGGCTCTTGACGCTCGATGATCGATCCGGACTTCAGTCGAGCGCTTTGGCTCCCGCAAAAATCGATTCGGGGGTCGAAGAGCAACTCGTCGAAAGCTGGAATCTGATGCAGTTGCTCGTCGAGGGAAATCCCGAGCTTGCCGGTTGGCAACTTCTCCGAGAGGGAGAACTTTTGGTGCGAGGCCAGCGAGTTTTCTTCCCCGACTTTACGGTCGTTACCCCCGCTGGAGTGCGAATTCTCGTGGAGATTGTCGGTTTTTGGACCCCCGAATACCGGCGGCACAAGTCCCAGGTCCTAGAGGCTTTTGCCGACACCCCGCTGCTGCTAGCCATCCCCCAGTCGTTAAAGGCGCAATGGGAGAAACACACTTTTTCCCCCAGTCACCGGGTGCTCTATTATTCCCAAGAAGTTTTCCCAGGCGAAATTATCCGTGCAATCGAGGAAAACAGTTAATCTAATGCGACTCGAATCCGACCTTGAGACTTGGCTTAAGGCAGATTTTGTAACATACTAGTTGGAGTTTGCCCCACCCATAAGTGATCCCGCCGACCTGACCGGATTCGTTCCATGCTCTTTTCAAAAGCCAAGTTAACCCTGCCGGCCATCGTGTTTCTAGTGCTTTTGCGCCTAGCGATCGGATGGCATTTCTTTCAGGAAGGAGCGGTCAAGGTTAAAGATGGTTTTTCTTCGACCGGATTTCTAGCCTCAGCCAAGGGTCCTTTTGCGCACATGTTCCAATCGATGATTCCGGATCATGATGGGATGATCCGAATCGATGCTAAGAAGATGTCCGAGGCCTGCGAGTCTTTTGGGGAGAAAGTCAAAACGGAGTTCGGGCTCAATGAGGAGCAGTGCAAGGAAGTCGACGCGATTTTGGCGGAATACAAAGCCAAACGCAAAGAGACTTACGATGAGTGGAAACCTCAAATCGAAGAGTACAAAAACGGTTTTGATCGCATTGCAACCCTTCAGAGCGACACTTCGCGAAGCAAGGTAGAGTCGCTCCGTCGGCAGCAAGATGACATCGAGGGTAAATGGCGAGCCCTTGGCCGCCCCATCCTCTCGGAGATTGAAAATACCATGCCCGAAATGATCAATCGGCTCAATGCGATTGCGACCGACGAGCAGGCCAATCCCAAACCCGAAAAACCGCCCGAAAAGGATGCCAAAGGCAACCCGATCCGAAAGCGGGTCGAGTTTAAGTTCGAAGGCGAAGGTCCGATTTCGGTCAAGACAGTCGACAAGATCATCCCCTATTTCGATATGTCGATCGGAATTTTGCTGATTCTGGGACTGCTCACACCCGTAGCCGGCCTTGCTGCCGGGTTGTTCTTAGCATCGGTTGTTGTTAGCCAGTTCCCTGGTTTTCCGGGTACATTGCCGACGTACTACCAAGCCATCGAAATGCTTGGATGTTTCGTCGTGGCCTTTGCCGACGCTGGGCGTTACGCAGGCTTGGACTTTTTCCCCTGGAGTTTTTGGAACCGTAAATCCAAGGTTCCCGCTTAATCGACGCGAGTCGGCGGGATAAGATTGAACGATACACACAGTTTAAACCTTATTTGTTTCGAGGTCATCGAATGCGTACTTTGAGTGCTGAAGACAAGGTGATTGGTCAGGACAATTACCACGAAGCCGTTGGCTTTACCCGTCGCGAGTTTTTGCAAGGGGTCATTGCCGCAGGTGCCGTCAGTGGCGCGGGCTTGGGTGCGATGTATTTCGGCTACGAGAAATTCGCCAATCCCGTTCGCGTTGGCGTCATCGGAACAGGCGACGAAGGCAACGTCCTTATCGGGGGTTGCACCCCGGAATACGTCCAAGTCACGGCAGTTGCAGATATCCGTCCGTACAGCATCTACAGAGCGTTTAACGGCGACTGGACCACACCGACTCGACCTGGACTCATTAAGCAGTACAAGTATGCCAACGAGGAAGAGGCTCGAAAGAACGTCAAAGTTTACGATGCTACCAATGGCGGAATCGATGCGCTGCTCAAGGACGATAGCATCGAAGCGATCATTATCGCCCTGCCATTGCATCTTCACGCTCCGATCGCGATCAAAGCGATGATGGCCGGCAAGCATGTGCTGACCGAGAAGCTCATGGCACACAATGTAGCTCAGTGCAAGGTGATGGCACGTCTGTCTGCGGAGCTCAAAGGCAAATCGGGCGAGTCCCTCTACTTGGCGACTGGCCACCAAAGGCACTACAGCGTGCTTTACGACAACGCAGTCCACTTGATCCGTTGGGGGATGCTCGGCCAACTCCACCACATTCGCGCTCAGTGGCACCGTGGCAACCTGCCCGGCAACGATTCGTGGCAACCACCCATGGTCGGTGGCGATCCGGATTCCAAAACCGATCGCATCAAATCGGACTTGGACAAGTACGTCAAAGACTTGGAAAAAGCAAAGAATCCTGCTGAAATTGAACAGCTCGAGCGAAAAGTCGCTCAACAAAAAGCATGGTTGGCCGATGCAGTCGATGCGGCTCGTTTTGGTTACCAAGAAAAAACGATTGGCAACCGAACGATTTCCGCCATGGAAGAACTCGTCCGCTGGCGACTCTTTGATCGAACCAGCGCCGGTCTGATGGGTGAATTGGGAAGCCACCAACTCGACGCTGCAACCATCTTCTGCAGCGCTCTGCGAACCGATGGAAAGAAAGCCCATCCGCTGACGGTTCACGCCGTAGGTGGACGCCATATCTTCCCAGCCGACCGAGACGCAGACGATCACGTCTATTGCACCTACGAATTCCCCGGGCCTGAATACAACGAGAAGTTCGACTTGGGCTATCGCCAAGCAGGTGGTCTCAAGGGAGTTCCAAGCTACGACCAAGATCCCAATAAAAAGATCGTCGTGACCTACTCATCGATCAACGGCAACGGATACGGTGGATATGGCGAAGTTGTCATGGGCACCAAGGGAACACTGGTTCTGGAAAAGGAACAAGAGGTCATGCTCTATGCCAAGTCCGATACCAGCGCGGCCGCTGGAGTCAAAGCGGCCGGTAGTGGATACGCTCTGGATACCCAGGCAAGTGGTGGAGCCTCTTCGCCGGTCTCCAAGGCCGCTGCCGCTTCTGGACCAGTAAGTCGTGGCTACACCGAGGAGATCGAGCATTGGGCTTACTGTATTCGGAATAACTCTCCGGAGAACAAGCCTCGCTGCTACCCGAAAGTGGCGATGGCCGATGCGATCATCTCGCTGACGACCAACGTCGCACTTCGAAAAGCTGCACGTGGCGAACCAGGATTCATCAAATTCGAAGAGTCTTGGTTTGATGTTGACAGCGATGACACGCCAGATGGCAGCAGCGTCAAAGAGGAAATGCAACGCCTTAAAGAGTACCAAATCCCAACGTGAGAAACTTCGATGAGATCGTCGATGTCGAGGCGATAGCCAAAGTCGTCGGCAAAGAAAAACAGCAACAACAGGAACAAGAAGAAGGCGACCGGATCTCCGGCAAGGTTGCTCTGGTCGCGTTTTCCTTGTTACTCCTTGCTGGATTAGTAGCTATCTTGTCAGTCGGTTTGCAATTTCAAAGCATCATGCAGCGGCTAAACGCCTCTCGTTCGGCTTGGGGTGGTGCCTCCGAGGAACTAGTCAAACGCTACTCAGATGCCGAACAGTTTCTCAGCAGCGTCGACTATATGGGGAATTCCCCAACGCTTACCGATTGGAAGTACTACTACGCGAAATTCGGCGAAAGCCGGCAGTTCGATCGACAAGTCGAACCAGCCCAAAAGCTGGAGGCAATGCTTGAAGCACTTCTGTCACAGCAGTCGTTGCCTCCAACGGCCCCTATCGGGCCCTTAAAGCCTGGTAAAAACCTTCTCGAACTACTCGACAAGGAAGGGAGTCGTAAAGAGTCGGAGCAGGGGTTCCTAGGAAGTTGGACCAAGTCGATCTTGAGGCTCAAAACACCCGGCTATTTTGAATCGGTAAGCAGATAATGGAATGGGCCGATTTTCTAGGACATCATCGTCAACGCAAATGGTTTGCTAACGCCATTGCGCACAATAAACTCGCCAGTACCTTTCTGCTCGTGGGCCCCAGCGGTATCGGCAAGCGTACGTTTGCACTGCTTGTCGCCAAATCCCTGCTTTGTACGGAAACAGACCCCAAAGAACTGAACTTCTGTAACAAGTGCGAAACCTGCGTCCAAGTAGAGTCGCAAACCCATCCGGACTTCCTTTATTTGAATCGGGACAAAGAACGCTCCGCCATCACATTGGATCAACTCGTGGGATCCAAGGATTCCCGAATGAGAGAAGGTTTTTGCTACGAACTTCGGATCCGTCCTTACTCGGGGCGACGCAAGATCGGCGTCATCGACGATGCAGATACGCTCGAAGAGGAAACTTCAAACTGCTTGCTCAAAACGCTCGAAGAGCCACCTCCTGGGGCTGTCATTTTTCTTTTAGGAACGTCCGAGAAACGACAAATAAGCACCATTCGATCACGCTCTCAAATCGTCCGATTCTCTCCACTTTCTGTCGAAGACGTCGAGGAATTGATCTTAAGAAATAGTTACGTGAGCGATAGTGCTGAGGCGCGGCAACTCGCAAGCCGCTCGCATGGCTCGATCCAATACGCTCAGGAACTCAACGACCCGAGCCTCATGGAATTTCGCAATCAAATCCAATCCTTTTTGATGCAACGCCCTATCGAGTTCATCGCATTGGCTAAAGCCATCCTCGACCACGTCAACAATTCGACGCGCGAAGGCCAACCCAGACGTGATCGGTTGACCTGGTGCTTGGATGAGGTCACCGATGCCCTCAGAAACTCCCTTTGGATGCAAATGGGAGTCACTGCTCCTGGCTCATCGGATCCTGCGAGCGTGTTTGCTCCATTGAAAAATTTACCAGTTCGAACGCTGGTCAAACTCATCGAACTGACTCATGAAACACGCGGCAATGTAGGCCGATTCATCGCACCGGCGGCACTGCTGGAAGCTTGGACTGCAAATTTCGTTCGTTTAGCGCGTCTGTAACCAAAGGCCTCTCCATGGCAAAATCTCCCCAAGATCCAACAAGCGATGCCAGGCTCACCGAAGTCGAATGTTTGCTGATGCACATGCAAAAGACCATCGCCGATTTGGATCAAGTCGTCATCGAGCAGGGCAAATCGATTGCCAAATTACAGCGAGAGCTCAAGCAGTTGGCGAGTGACTTCAAGCAAGTGCGTGAATCGACAACTCCGGCTCGCAGAGCCGAAGACGAAATTCCACCCCATTACTAGCGATTACTTTGTCCAACTGAGCCGATTGACGGCGGGAGCAAGAACCGACGCAAAGAGGCTAAAGCCGAGCGTAAATAGAATGTCGCTCGAGAGTGTCGATCTCCAAAACGGTAAACCCGCCAGATAGCATTGCATCAAGCCCGATGGACTTTTCTCGTATTGCATGAGCGGATCGAGCCAGGCGCCAAAATTGCTGATGAGGAAAAAGCAAGCGGAGGCTAGGAATGCGACCAATGCCATCGTTGCAAAAGCTTGGGAAACCATTCCGCTGGAGGTCTTGACCCATCGGCTAAAGCCTGCCGAGACCATGGTCATGACGGCAAATCCGGTGTAATTGAGTACCATCGATGGAAGATGGTAGAAACCCATGCCCGGGATCCCGGCGAAATGTCCGATGCAGTCGGCTAGGAAAAGGGCTGCAATCGGAAACCACCAACGAAACGATCCGGACGTGTAAAGACCGCAGAAGATCGCCAGTGCACCAAACGCAGAAAAATTCTCTGGCAAGGGAGCAAATCTCAATGCCAACGTCAATCCGAGCAGTAGCACAGCCACATAGGCGCTGTGGTTGCTGGACGACGAATCCGATGACGAATCCGATGGGCGATGATTCTGACTCAAAAGGGTCGGCATGACGAGCAACCTCTGGAACAGTTCCGAAAAAAGTACAGTCTTGATTCTTGCCGATAGCTTATGGGAAAACCAAGCTCTTGCAAGCCAAAGATTGTACCAAGCCGGGAATTCCTAGGCTCTGGCAAAAACGATTTTCTCAATGTCCCAAGGCGATTTGTCGAACGGGCTAAAAAACGCTACGATGGGCTTTTCGATCTGGGAACCTCGTCAACTAGGGCCGGGCAGGGGGATTTGAAGCCATGACCAAGCATATTTTCGTCACAGGTGGGGTGGTCAGTTCGATTGGCAAGGGGCTTACAAGCGCTTCGATTGGGATGCTTCTTGAAGCTCGCGGACTGAGGGTCAAGATGCAGAAGCTCGACCCTTACATTAACGTCGATCCAGGAACCATGAGCCCTTATCAGCACGGCGAAGTTTACGTGCTCGATGACGGCAGCGAAACGGATCTGGATCTTGGCCATTACGAACGCTTTACCAGCGGCACCCTAACTCGAGACTCCAATTACACCACCGGCCAGATTTATCTGCGGGTCATCGAAAAAGAACGTCAAGGTTTTTTTCTTGGAAAAACAGTTCAGGTCATTCCGCACATCACCAACGAGATCCGCGATGCGATTCTCCGGATGGCGGATCCCTCGACCGATGTGGTCATCACCGAGATCGGTGGGACCGTCGGCGATATCGAAGGGCTGCCATTCCTCGAAGCGATCCGGCAATTCCCTTTGGCCGTTGGTCGCGAAAACTGCCTATTTATCCACCTGACGCTTGTACCGTACCTCAAAGCCGCTGCGGAGATTAAAACCAAACCGACTCAGCACTCCGTCGGCCAACTGCGTCAAATCGGTATCCAGCCCGACATGCTCATCTGCCGTTGCGAGCAAAGCATCTCGCGCGAAGAGCGCGAAAAGATCGCACTGTTTTGCAACGTACCACTCGAAGCGGTTATCGAAGAGAAAGATCGTGACTTTTCGATCTATGAAGTCCCGCTTTCTTTGCGAGACCATCGGCTCGATGAATTCATCACCAAGCGATTCGGATTTGTAACTCCCCCTCCCAATCTCGATGCATGGGACAGCCTGATGTTTTCGCTTAGAAATCCAAAGCACGAAGTGAGCATCGCGGTGGTTGGAAAGTACGCAGAACACAAAGATGCTTATAAGTCGATCTATGAGTCGATCGATCATGCCGGGATCCATCATAAAGCCAGCGTGCGAGTAGCACGAATCCTAAGTAGCGATATCGAGCAAGAGGGGCCCGAGCGACTCCTCTCGGGCTACGACGGGATCTTGATCCCAGGTGGTTTCGGAGAACGCGGCATCGAAGGCAAGCTTCAAGCTATTCGCTATGCAAGGGAACGCGAAATACCCTTCTTTGGAATCTGCCTAGGTATGCAATGTGCAGCCATTGAGTTTGGACGGTCCATCGTGGGACTTACCGATGCCCATTCAACCGAATTCAACAAAGATACGCCTCATCCGGTAATCTGTTTGCTCGATGAACAAAGGAATGTCACCGAGCTTGGAGGAACCATGCGTCTGGGAGCACAGCCCTGCAAATTGATTCCCAATTCGCTAGCCCATCAAGCCTACCATCTCGATTCGATCTCAGAACGCCACCGCCATCGTTATGAATTCAACAACGTCTATCGAAACCAGTTCGAAGCCCACGGAATGCGATTCTCTGGACTGAGCCCCGATGGAAGCCTTGTGGAGATCCTCGAACTGCCCAGCCACCCATTCTTTTTAGCCGTCCAGTTCCACCCAGAGTTCAAGAGCAAGCCGACAAAGGCACATCCGCTGTTTGCTAAGTTCGTCGGTGCTGCGATCGAGCGACGCACTGGTCGTAAAGGGAAACCGCCAACAGAATCGGATACCCCGATCAGCAACCCGGTAGCTAGTCAGGAATCAGCGAAAACCTAGATGATCGATCTTCAAGGCACAACGGCTTTGGTAACCGGCAGCACCCAAGGTGTCGGTGCCTCGATCGCTCGCTGGCTAGCTAAAGCTGGTGCTCGCGTTATCCTGCACGGTCTAGCCAACGATCAATACGCCCAAGAAACCCTCGATGAGTGCTGCAATTTCAACCCAGATTGCAAACTTGTAGCGTTCGATTTATCTGTTCCAATCTCGCAGTTGATCGATCAGTTCGTGCAACCGATGATCTGCGAAAATCCAAATCTATCGATCGTCGTTTCGAACGCCGGCATTTACATCGACCCACCTTTTACCCAGGTCAGTGAAGCCAGCTATGATCGCACCATGCATTTGAACGTCAAAGTTGGGTACTTCATCGCACAAGCGTTTGCCAAGCATTGGATAGCCAACCGAATTGCCGGTCGTTTACTTTTTACCGGCTCGATCAATGGACTGCTTGCCGAACCAGACCACTCTGTCTATGACACTTCTAAAGGGGCATTGGCAGCGATGGTCCGAAGCATGTGCGTGGCATTGTCCCCACACAACATCCGAGTCAATTCCATCGCACCGGGGTTAGTAAGAACGCCTTTGACCAATCAAATCCTCTCAAGCGATCCGACATCGCTCGATTGGATGAAACTCCACACGCCTAACCATCAGGTTCCGCAAGCTGACGTGTGCGGCCCATTGGCAGCTTTCCTGGTGAGCGATTTGGCCCAGCACATCCAAGGCCAGACGATCTACATCGATGGCGGTATGAGCGCTTGGCAACAACCGGATGTCCCGGCCGATTTCCGCACATGGAGAAAAAGCGTCTCTGAGGGATCCTAGAATCGCTGCACAAAATGAAACCGCGTATATTGGTCGTGGAAGACGAGACACACATAGCCCAAGGCCTCAAGTACAACCTGGAGGCCGAGGGTTATAAAGTTTCGTTGGTCGACACCGGTACGACCGCTATGAAACTTTTAGAGAACGATTCTCAAGCCTACGATTTGCTGATCCTGGATCTGATGTTACCAGGCGTGAGCGGCTATACCATTTGCGAAAAGCTCAGACAGATCGATCAATCGCTTCCAATTCTAATCCTCAGCGCAAGAAGCTTGGCTGAGGATCGAGCACGGGGCTTCGACGTAGGTGCCAACCAGTATTTGAATAAACCTTTTGACCTCGACGAACTCCTAGCACGCGTGCGAAACCTTTTGAGGCTTCATCCGAAACGGGAAAATGCTCCCAAGCCCAAGCCGTTGAGTACCAAAGTCACCGAAATTCAATTCGGACGCGCATCGGTTAACTTTGAAACCTATCAGGTGACCGTCGATGGACGGGACGTTAAGCTCACCCATAAAGAACTCTCGCTGCTGCGTTACTTTGTCGAAAATCAAGGAAGGGTGATCTCTCGACAAGAGTTGCTAACGGAAGTTTGGGATGTCAGTGGCGAAATGCAAACCCGAAGCGTCGATCAGTTCCTCCTGAGGCTCCGCAAGACCTTCGAAATCGACCCTGCAAATCCCAAACATTTTCTGACAATCCGGGATGTTGGCTACCGATTCGTTCCTAACTCATCCGAGGCCGAAGATTCCACGGTCGCTGATCATTGATCGCTCAAAACAAAGTTGAGCTAAACGTTCACCAGAACATCCTCGCCTACCCACCAATGGGTGAATTGATCCGCATCGCGATGGACACGGCGATAAACGGTGTCCCTCTCGACTGGCTCGCGACCTGCCTCGATGATTAACTGTCGAATCTGATCGACAGTCAAAATCTCAGGAGTCGTAGCTCCTGCGTCGTGGTAAATCAATTCGTGGCGAACCGTCCCGTCAATGTCGTCAGCACCATAAGCCAACGCGGCCTGTGCGGTTCCAATTCCCAACATGATCCAATAAGCTTTGATGTGCGGAACGTTATCGAGCATCAAGCGACTTACGGCCACCGTTCTTAGATCCATCAGGGCCGAAGGTTTCTTCAAATGCGATAGCTTGGTGTTCTCTGGATGGAAAGCCAGTGGAATAAACGTCTGAAATCCACCCGTTTTGTCCTGCAAATCCCTAAGTCGGATCAAGTGGTCGATACGATGGTAAGCTTGTTCGACATGGCCATAGAGCATTGTGCAGTTTGTCTTGAGCCCGATCTCGTGAGCCGCTTGATGGATCTCGATCCACTTGGTCGCATTGGCTTTGTGCTCGCAGATCTGGTCTCGAACCTCGGGATGGAATATTTCGGCTCCACCACCGGGCATGCTCCCGAGCCCCGCGTCTCGAAGATCGCTAAGGACTTCCTTCAAACTCTTTTTCGTTAGGAACTCAAACCAGTCAATCTCGACGGCAGTCCAACCTTTGAGATGAATCTGCGGGAAGCTTGCATGAAGTTTCTCTAGGATACCTCGGTACCAATCGTAGCCGAGTTTATGGTGCAATCCCCCAACGATGTGCATCTCGGTGCATCCGTTCTCGAATGCCTCCTGCCCACGAGCGATGATTTGCTCATCGCTCATGACGTATCCTTTGGGATCTCGCAAATCGGATCGAAAGGCACAAAAACGACATCGATAGACACATACATTCGTCGGGTTCAAATGGGTATTGATGTTGTAGTACCCGACATTGCCGTTGATCTGCTCTCGCTTCCAATTGGCAAGCTCACCGATCGCATGCAACGAGACGTCCGGTTCGTAGAGAAAGATCCCGTCGTCGAGGTTCAACCGAGCTCCCTGCTCGACCTTATCGCGGATGACTTTCAATCGATCTTTGATTTGCGGACTATTCATACTTGCACTTTGTTTGCTTCCGGCGACTTTGTTTGCTTCAGGCGATTTATCCAAGCCACGTATCGAGGGCCCCTGCCCCGAGGATCACGACGCTGATTATGGAGTTGAGCTGAAAAAATGCCAATTGCATCCGATCGAGCGACCGCTCAGAAACTACCGAGTGTTCGTAAATCAGCAAGGCTCCTACGCCTAGGAGAGCTAACCGAAAAATGGTCCCCAAGGACAACGCTGGAACCCAAAAGGTCATGGCTAAAGCGGTCACCCACATCAAAAAATGCAGGGTTTTTGCAATGTTCAACGCACCCCGGACACCGAAACGCGCCGGGACACTGTAGAGCCCTGCCCGCCGGTCAAACTCGGTGTCCTGGCAAGCATAAAGGATGTCGAAACCTGAAACCCAAAAAAGAACCACCATTCCAAGTAGGACTGCCGGGAGCAGATCCCAAGGATGCTGCTGGACAATCTGACCACGAAGGGCAATCCAGGCGCAAACAGGCGCCAACATCAACGCCACACCTAACCAAGCGTGAACCATCCAGGTAAATCGCTTGCCAAGACTGTACCCACCAAGAAAAAGGAGTACCGGGAGACTCAGCAGCAGCGGCAACCTATTGGGCCAAAACAACAAAGTTGAGGCCATAAATCCCAGGCCGCATCCAGCCGCGAACCCACTGACCTCACCGGCTTGAAGCAATCGTGCAGGGAGATGCCGGTTGGCCGTCCGGGGATTCTCCCCGTCCCACTTTTGATCCAGCAGACGGTTGACGGCCATCGCAAAGCTTCGTGCAAAAACCATGCACAGCAATATCCCTAAACCATGCTGCCATCGAAAGCCCACCTCGATGCCTTCAATGGGTGAAGGCAACATCCAAGCCCAAAATGAAGCAAGCAGTGCAAAGGGGAGCGCAAAGATCGTGTGGCTGAATCGGATCAACTCCAAAAACCGCGTGAACTTTTCCCACATAGCTACTGGTCACCACTTCGGGAATGTTCCTGATGCTCCTGAAGATCAGGACCATCCCACCTTTTGATCAATCCATGAGGTATTTGCAAATGGTCCAAGACCCTGGCAACAACAAAGTCGATCAGATCCACTGGCGACTGGACACCATGATACCAGCCGGGCATCGCCGGCATAACAACCGCCCCAGCCTGGGCCGCTCGCGTCATGTTTTCAAGCTGGAAAACCGACAAAGGCATCTCGCGAGGGATCAGCAGGAGTTTGCGATGCTCTTTCAAGTGCACGTCGGCGGCCCTTTGAATCAAATTATTTCCAGATGCATGCACCACACCCGACAAAGTTGCCCCTGAACATGGACAGATGATCATGGCTTTCGTTAAAAAACTACCACTGGCTATCGGCGTGAAGTAATTGCGATAGTCGTGATGCGCTACTTGGTTACATCCAAGTTCGATTTGGGACTCAGAAAGCTTTTGCCATCGATGGGCACCAGGATCGGGCCAGTGATACTCGAGCAAAGCGCGCACATTGTCACGCGTTGGGCCAAGCTCGATTCCGATCTCTTGGGAAACAACCGCCGCACCCGAGGGGCTTACCAACAAATGAATTTGCTCACCTGCAAGCACCAGTTGCTGCAATAACCGGGCGGCATAAGCGGCTCCACTTGCACCGGTGATAGCAAAGACGATCGGAAGCGGTTTGATAGGGTTCATCGGAAATGCCAGTCTATTTTTGACCAAGGTAAAGCGTTGCTACCCCAAAAGTCATCGGGACATACCGAACCTGCTCTAATCCGACTTGACGCATCAAATCGGCCATCGCTTCTCCACTTGGAAATTGCGAAACACTCGCAGGCAGGTAGGCATAAGCCTCCTTGGAGTTTTTGGCGACTTTGTTCCCAATCCCAGGCAAAATCCGACGGAAATAAAATCCATAGAGCTGCTTGAGGATCGGTAAGGTAGGTTGGGAGAATTCCAAAACCGCAACGGTTCCTCCAGGGCGACAAACTCGCACCATTTCCCGAAGCCCCTGAAGTGTGTCGACGACATTTCTCAAACCAAACGCCACACTTACCGTCTGGAACCAATTGTCCTGGAACGGAAGGCTCGTCGTGTCGGCCTCCAAGAATGCCAATCGGTGGCGATCGAGATTCATCTTTCGCTGCTTTTTCCTAGCAAAATGCAGCATCTCGCCACAGAAATCGCTTCCGATGACCTCGGTTCCCTCCCGGAGTCTTTTGGAAGCGGCCAAAGCCAAATCACCCGTCCCGGTACAAACATCCAAAAACGGATCCCCGGGCTTTGGGTCCAAGATCGACAAGGTGCGAGCTCGCCAGTACCGGTCGATGTTCAACGATAAAAAATGGTTCAGAAAGTCATACCTAGGTGCGATTTCTGCAAACATCCGACGCACACGATCGGTCGACTTGTCGACCGCTGATTCCGATGGATCGGGTTGACTTTTCGCGGGTGGAAGTTGACTGGGTTGAGGTTGATTCACAGGGATCTCTTTTCAAAAATGCGGCCACAGTAGCTAACCGCATTATGGATCGGGAATCAACCCCCTAGGGCTAGTTCGCCGGTTTTGGCCGGATCGTTTCGCCTGGGATCACGCTGCGGCTAGTCGATGGCATGGTGGTACCCGGAAGAATCGACGAACTCGAAGCAGCAGGCGATCCGATCGAGATACCGTCAGTGGAACTCGAAAAACCAGTGCTCATCGGGGTTTCGTACGATCCGATCACCGTCTCACCATAACCACCATAGTTGGCGCTCTCCGAACATCCCTGACAACCTTCAGTTGCAGGTGCCCCGGATTCGCAGCCCGCATCGCACGGTGCGCCGATGTTGGAGGCTCCGTGCAAACAGCTCTTGAATTTTCCAAGAAGGCTCGGTTTCCAGGTTCCGCAGGTGTTGCAGCCG
This sequence comes from Planctomycetaceae bacterium, assembly GCA_021298315.1. Taxonomy (GTDB): domain Bacteria; phylum Planctomycetota; class Planctomycetia; order Pirellulales; family Pirellulaceae; genus JBKCUI01. Next base: position 4,833 of record JAJTFC010000056.1, on the reverse strand, counting down.
GTAAATGCCAAAGCAAGTGCGGCGACGGCTAATGTTGTTCGCTTCATGATCTTTCTCCTTGAGGAAATCGCAAAGTTTGCGGTCGAAAGATTTTTCGACGTGCAACTCTACGCCAATATTCCATGTGTGCAAATCGACATGGAAAAATTTCCCACAATCTCAAAAGTTTTTCTAACGCTCCTAAAGCAAACGAGTGTTAGAGTTTCGCAACACCGGATCTTTAGCACGATCCGAACCCGTGCAACTCGTCGTCTTGCAAGCTAAGTTATCGTTCCATGAATGCACCTTTGAATCCAGCGGCTGCTCAAGCTTCGATGTCTAAAGATTTAGACAAAAGGACTCGGGCCAAGAGCACTAACTTCGAAAGGATCTGGATATCATTGCATTTTGGATTGCTCGTCCTCTCGTCGTTGATCGCTTGGAACTCGGCCAGCATTCCAACCGCAAAATCCAAATCGAGTTCCCCTCAATCTGCCAAGAAGCCATTCCGCTACATCTCTTCACCCTTTTTGGCATCCTCTAACGACCAAGAGCCTCACGAGACGCCTAGCTCGGTCGCGAGCGATTGCCAATGTAGTCCATCGTCCATTAAAACGAATCTTGGATTGGACCCTCAGAACTCGGATGTCTGGGAACTGTCTTCAAGACACCTAGCCGAGAAGTTCAACTGCATCAATCCGAACGATCCAGGCCTGAGAGCTCAGCGTCATACCCAATCGGGTTGGCAATCCGAGGATCTTCAAAACGCTCTGGTCGACGACGGCAAACTGGTGATCCTCTACGTTCACGGCAATTTCATGGAGCGAAACAATGCTCTGGATCGGGTGCTGATCCTCAACAACTACCTTCAGCAGCGATCCAACAGACCCTATAGGTTGTTGATGCTATCTTGGCCCAGCACCCGCGAACCACACCCGCTTAGGGATGTCTATGAAAATGCGGAATCGGCAGAATCCCAAGCCTTGCTCGTGGCTTGGCTCCTTGAGCGTCTCTCAAATCACTCCGAGGTGAGTCTGCTTGGATTCTCTTTTGGATCTCGAGCCGTTACCGGCGGACTGCACTTGAATGCAGGAGGCACCATTCCTGGCTTCCGTTACCAAACCAATTCCACATGGGAATCCTTGGAAAACCGATACCGCGTTGCCTTGGTCGCTCCAGCCCTGGATCGCGACTGGCTGGCAAACCAAGGAAGACACTCCCGAAGTTTAGAGACGGTTTCAGGTCTTGTTAATCTTTACAACTCCAAAGATCCTATCCTGCGAAGATTCCGTTTTATAGATCGCCTCAGTCGCCCTGTTGCCGCAGGGTTCGCTGGCTTCATCGGACTTCCAGGGATCGAAGGTGTCTCCAATCCTCGTGCTACGGAACCTTTGGTCAATTCCAGCAAGATCAGGCAATTCGACTGCGGTTCGGCCGTCGGAACGACACATAGCGAAAAGAGCTACTACGGCCAGTGCCAGTACTTCAGCCTCGTCTTGGATCATCTCTTAGGGCAAGAAGCCAATGCACAGCCCATCGAATGAAAAATTCCTCAGCAGTTACGCTTTGCGATGGAACCCAAGCGCCAAAGGGTTCGAACTGGTGAACTTCTCGGGACTCACGATCCCGGCATCCGATCTTGGTGCAATGCACGGTGCGGTTCTGGTCGAACGAGTCCGCACTTTCGGCAAGAAAATCCTAGGCATCCAACCCCACAAGACTCGCCTCAAACTTGGGCTGGCCGCTCTTGGCCTGGAAGGTCGTTCCTTTTTACAACAACTCGATCATGCCATGGAGGAGCTCATCGCCAAGAGCGCGTCACTGCTTCAGGAGGAAACCGACGCGAGCCTTTGCATCGTTGTCACTCCAGGAGACTTCTTTCATGGAAAAGAGCTCCATGCATTTGCTCATTGGCTGCCAATCCCATGGGAAAAACTCGCAAAATGGTACCAATCGGGAACCACCTTGGTTCGGGTTCAGTACGCATCTGGTGCGGGTGAATGCTGGCCTTCGAATATCAAAACCAGAAGCCGCCTGAACTATTACTTGGCAGATCAAGACGCCGGCAAAAGGTTTGAAGGTGGATTAGGCTTGCTGTGCACCTCACGAGGAATGATCGCCGATACGAGCTTAGCCAATCTGCTTTTCGTCGATCGACACGGCAACATCGTTTCCCCAAGACGCGAGGACATCGTCGCTGGAACCTCGTTGGATCGAGTGGAAAAGATGCTTAAAGAGGACGGCAAATCGATTCTTTTCCGAGACGTGCTTTTCGAAGAGCTCTACGATGCGGCCGAAGTTCTCCTGGTGGGTAACACCGGCTGCATCTGGCACGCATCATCCTTTCAGCGGAGAAGCATTGCAGACACAAACCCTGGGCCACTGTGCTTGAGACTCCAGAAACAATGGTGCCAAGCCATCGGATTTGATTGGAAAAGCCAAGCGATTCGCAAAGCAAGCCCTTCGAGTTAACCCAAATTCACTCGGTCTCGCGTAGGCAAGGCAGGAGTATCTAGAAACCACCACAACTCTCCCTCAGCAGGGTTGATTAGCTGCGCTGGATACAATTTCGGATCCCTAGGCCCGTGCCAGACGACATCTAGCGCCGGTTCTTTGGATTGGCCGCATACCAAAAACACAACTCTCTTGGCTCGATTGATCAGCGACGCTGTCATCGTCAGCCGAAACGACTCAAACTTGGGTACATAGTTGGCAACGAATCCATCCACACTTTCGAGCGCTTGGGTCTCGGGAAATAACGAAGCCGTATGAGCATCGTCCCCCAATCCTAATAGAACCACATCGATCGACGGACTTTGACCCAATACCGAACGGATCGTCTGTCCGTATTGATAAGCGACTTTCTCGGGGTCGTGTACCTCGATGGGTACCGGGTAAAAATTCGGGATCTTTTCAGCTTGAGCGCTTGCAATGGCCGGATCAATCCAAGCCGTCTTTACCATCAGGTAGTTGCTCTCGGAATGATCGTGCGGAACGTTTCGCTCATCCCCCCAAAGCAAATGTACCTTGGACCAATCCACCGCTGTCAAATGATCGCGGGCTATAATCTCATAGAGTTTCTTGGGAGTGGACCCACCCGAAAGCGCAACGACGCACCTGCCGGATTGCTCAATCGTCTCTCGGACAGCATCGATCAGCCAAAAACAAGCTGCAGTCGCAACTTCTTCGGCACTCGGTTTCACGACTACGTTGGAATTCATTATAGTATGGGTGGGTGGTTCGACTCGATCCCCCGAAAACGTTCTCGTTAGAGTATTGGTTAAAGCCTTATTTGGCAAGGGATCCACAGGCGGATGCAATTGACGACAGCGCAAATTTGGGAACGCATCCATGCAGCGGGAATGGCAACTCCTGAAGAATGCCGGCAGTGGGCAAAAGCCGTCTCCGAATCGCTCGGTCCGACAGGCACAACCGACCCTGCCGCCTTAATCAAGGAACTGGTGCAACAAGACAAATTAAGCCCCTACCAAGCCAATGTACTCTACCGCGGCCTGTCTCACCCCTTGCAACTCGGAAAACTTCGTGTCACCCGATCCCTTGAAACCCAACGCGGAGATTACTGGTACGAAGGGGAAGATGCTGCAAGTGCTCGCTGGTCTGCCTTCCCCCCCAAAGCCGTATGGATGGTCGCGATCCCCGACGAAAAACTCGTCGAACCTCAAATCCAAGATTGGCCACCAAGCCTCGGATGGGCTCAGCAACACTGCCAAGTTCAATCACCACACCTAGATCGATGGCTAAGTGCCGGGGCAACCCTCAAACACCTCTATGCCGTATGCGAGTCGCTCCAAGGATTAACACTTAGCGAAATGCTCGCACAAGGCCCCTTGGCAAGCAAACAAGCTTATCGATTGCTAAGAGATGTCTCGATGGGATTGAAATTTCTTCATCACCATCGACTCGTTCACGGACACCTTTCTACCCATTCGATCCTCTGGAATGAGATGCGAGGATTCCTGCTCCTAAGAGACCCTCTGTTCCCTCCGCGATCACCTTACCACAGCCCAACCCTCAGTGTCCTCGGAGGAATCAACGAGAGAGTCGCACTGGCCGCACCCGAACTGTTCGTTCCGGGTGCCTTGCCCAACATCCAGTCCGATCTCTACGCCCTGGGTTGCCTTTGGCTGCGAAGCCTAACAGGCAATTGGCCCTTCGATCCAGGACCCGACGCACCACCAGAAGTCTGGGCCAAACTTCATGCACAAGTCCCCGTGGTCATCCCGAGCCGATTGCCAGAAGTCCAGAAAAAATGCTTGCTCCACCTGCTGGCCAAGGATCCTGCGGTGCGTTTCTCAGGAATTGACCAACTCCTAAGAGCACTCGATCAACTCGTCCTCGCTGACGATCCTCAAGAAGTCATTGCCAACCAAGAACTCCCAACCAATCCACCCACTCAGAACGATACCTCAAGTACTAAACCCACAGAAGCTAAGCCCACAGAAGCTAAGCCAACAAGCAGCAAGCCCGCCGAGGTCAAAGCACCAGAGGCTAAGCCAGCAAGCATTAAGCCTGAAGTTGCAAAGCCATTGGAGACCAAGCCTCCAGAGGCTAAGCCTAAAGTCAATAAGCCCACGGTAAGCAAAGTTGAAAGCAAGCCAGTAGACAACAAGCTTCCCCAGGCCGACCGTAACCCTGCAAAGTCAACACCAATCAAAGCTCAAGTCCAACAAACAAAACCAGTAAGTCTCGCTGCCACTCCCGCACCCACCACCGCTGCACCCACCACCGCTACACCAACGACTCCTACACCAACGACTCCTACACCAACGACCGCTGCACCAACGACCGCTACACCATCGACCGTCGCACCAACGACCGTCGCACCAACGACCG
>JAJTFC010000055.1 GCA_021298315.1 Planctomycetaceae bacterium | reverse complement strand
GACTTTAGCACCGTTTGCACACGTCGCAGTCGAACCAACACGCCACTCCAAGCGTTAACTCTGGCAAATGATCCTGTCTTTTGGGAATTGGCTATTGAACTGGCTGATCGGGCCAAGCGTCAACTCCAGCAGACTCGCACCGATATCAGTGCCAAGACCGATACTTCGACGGAATTGTATTCGACAAGCGATACGACCAGCGATCGAATCAAGCTTATGGTTTTGCTGGCTTGGTGCAGACAACCCAGCGATTCGGAATTGGATCGACTGAGTCGTTTTCACGCATCAACTTTGGAGTATTACCGACAAAATCCCGATGAACTCGAGCGATTGGGCGGTTTTCTTGCCGAGCGAGCCGCTGCTGCTCAGGTTGCTCGCGTGCTGTTTAATGCGGATGAATTTGTGAACCGAGACTAAGTCATGATTGAGAGTCCATCAGATCGATTATTGCAGATTCGTCGCAGAGCATTCCTTGGATCAGCGGGGGTTGGGTTTGGATCTGTAGCGCTGAAGTCTCTGATGGCTCAGGATGGGCCAAAGCCTTTGGGAGCTCTCGACCAGTTCCATCTACCTCCCAAGATCAAGAACGTGATTTTTCTGTTCATGGCAGGTGGACCGAGCCAACTCGAACTCTTCGAGGACAAACCGGCCTTAAAAGAGTTTCATGGCAAGCTACCCCCTGAGAGTCTAACTCAAGGGCGACGGTTTGCGTTCTTGCCGGCGGATGCGAAACTCATGGGCACCAATCGCAAATTTGGTCGTTACGGCCAGTGCGGGATGGAGCTGAGTACACTGCTTCCTTTTCACCAGCAGATTGTCGATAAAGTTTGCTGGCTTCGCGGGATGAAGACCGATGTGTTCAATCACGGTCCTGCGAAAATTTTTATGAACAGTGGTTTCCAGGCACCCGGTAGACCGAGCATCGGTTCGTGGGTCACCTACGGGCTCGGCACCGAATCGGCAAGCTTGCCTGGATTCGTTGTGCTGCAGTCGGGTCCAAGAGGCCCTCGGGGAGGAAATACGCTTTGGTCGGCGGGCTTCTTACCGTCAAAGTATCAGGGCGTACCGCTGAGGAGTCAGGGGAGTCCGATCTTGCATCTGGAGAATCCCAAAGGTGTTTCCAGCAGTTTGCAGCAGAGCTTTATCGAAGCTACCAATGATCTCAACCGCATGCGTTTTGAGGAAGTATCCGATCCGGAGATACAGACTCGCATCGCTGCGTATGAAACAGCGTTTCGTATGCAAACAGCGGCTCCCGAGTTGATGCGGATCGATGATGAGACAAGCGAGACGCTCGAACTTTACGGTGCCCAAGCAGGCAAAGGGTCGTTTGCGAACAATTGTTTGCTGGCACGACGGCTAGTCGAGCGAGGAGTGCGATTCGTTCAACTCTATCACACCGATTGGGATCATCATGGAGGCAAGAACCAAGACATCAACGAGGACCTCGACAAAGTTTGCTTGGAGGTCGACAGAGCCTCAACGGCGTTGATTCTCGATCTCGAGCGACGAGGGTTGCTCGATGAGACGCTGGTGCTCTGGGGAGGCGAGTTTGGGCGTACACCGATGGGCGAGGTCCGTGAATCTTCAGGCAGGGATCACCATGTCGATGCCTTTACCATGTGGATTGCCGGGGGAGGGATCAAGGCCGGGACAATCCACGGGGCTACCGACGAGTTAGGCTTTTCCGTCACCGATGGGCTTGTTCACGTCCATGATTTGCATGCGACGATTTTGCATTTGCTTGGGATCGATCATCAGAGGCTGACTTACCGATTCCAGGGCCGTGACTATCGGCTGACCGATGTGCACGGGAAACTTGTCAGCGAGATTTTAATTTGAGTGGATCTGCAAGAGGTTGCTCGAAGTACGCGACCACAGTAATCTCTTGGTTTGTCAGAGCTACGTTTTCCTTGTTCACGCGATCTTTGAATTCCTCCGAGCCTATGAGCCAACACGAAACGATCAAACCCGAACTCGAAGCTTATGCGACATCCATCGAGGGACTAAGGCAGACCGGGCATCAGTTCTGGACACGCGGTTGGTCGCTGGGTACATCGAGCAATTACTCTGCGGTTGTCGGAAGGGAACCCTTGCGATTGCTCGTTACGGCCAGCGGCAAAGACAAAGGGCACTTGGGGCCGAATGACTTTGTTGTGTGCGACGAGCTAGGTAAACCGGCATTCGAGAACCAGCCCAAAAGCAGTGCCGAGACGTTGCTCCATTGCTTGGCCGCTAAACGAGGAGCCGGTGCGATCCTTCATACCCACAGCGTATGGTGCACGCTTTTGTCTGAGCATTTTTCGCCTTTGGGTGGCATCCGGGTAAGCGGTTTCGAGATGCTCAAAGGACTTGAAGGGATCACGACCCATGAGTCGAGCGTTTGGATACCTATCTTCGACAACACGCAAGATATTCCTTCGCTTGTTGTGCAAGTGGAGCAATACTTTGCCGAACATCCTGAGGAACCTTGCTGGGGTTATCTGATCCGCAGGCATGGCATGTACACTTGGGGTAAGGACATTGCTGAGGCTCGCCGCCACATCGAAATCCTCGAATTCTTGCTCGAGTGTTTGGGTCGATCCACGAAATTGGTTTAGGCCGACGATGCTGTCATTGGTACTTCGAACAATCCTCCATTTCTTTCGGCTCCTTTTACCGGTGGCACTGGGAGTAGCCGTTTCAAGTGCGGTGATTGTCGGGGCTCTTCTTGTGGGCGACAGCATGCGAGGCTCACTAAGGCATATTGCATTGGATCGCATCGGTTCGATCCAGCGAATGATATTGTCCCCGCGATGGTTCGATCAATCGGCACTTGAGCGAGCCAAAGCGAGCAACAACGACAGTTCGCTTTGCGGATTTCTTTGGATTCAATCGGTCGTCGCCGAGCACCAAGATCGTTCACAAGAGAACCAGGGTAAGATCACAACCCAAAGAGTGACGGAACTGACACTCCTGGGGGTCGAAGAGGACTTCTGGGCGTTGGGAACGATCAAGCCGTCGGCGACTCCCGGGAATCAGCAGATCGTATTGAACCGATCCTTGGCCGATGAACTCAAGGCCAAGATCGGTGATCGCATTACGTTGAAAGTATCCCGCGATGCCGTAGTGCCAGCCGATAGCGCCCTCGGTAAAAAAGAGAACCAAGTCGTTGCGTTGTCGCGATGGGAGGTCGTCGATGTGATCCCTGATCAAAGCTTAGGGCGATTCTCATTGAGAAGCGACCAACGGCCGGTTCTGAACGCTTATGCATCGAAGCCTGCGTTACAAAAGGCGTTGGAGATCGATGAAAAAATCAATGCGGTCGCTAGCTCCAAAAGCGGCCAGGAGTCACTCCTGCCAGCCTTAAAGCTGACCCTCGATGATCTCGGATTACGCTGGCAGCAGGTGCAAAGAAGCTTCCCTGATCCAACCGTTGGTGAATCGGGCGCGGAGACTGTGAAAGTCTTTTCTTACGATCAGCTCACCAGTGAGCAAATGATGATCCCAGATTCGCTTGCAGAGGCGATCGGTTCGGGCTCGAGCGAATCGACATCGGTGCGGATCCTAAGCTATCTTGCCAACAACACCGAAGTCGTGCGGCCTGCCCAAACGCCTAGCTCACAAGAGCAGGATCTAGGCCGCAGTGTCCCTTACTCGATCATCAGTGGAGTGCCTTGGGGACTTGCCCAGACGATGCTCGGTGCAAGTGCAACCGAGCGTGTTGTTTCTAACGGGAGCAACTCGACCGACGATTGGGTGGTGATCAACCAGTGGATGGCCAAGGAGTTGGGAGCCAAGGTAGGTGATGACTTGAGGATTGATTATTTTCTGCCCGAAACCGTGGAAGGAACAGAAATCGAAAAGAGTTTTCAAGCGACCGTCGTTGCCATTGCCCCATTGAGCCAGCCCGAGCAACCTTATCGACGCAAATCGCCTGCTCGATTTTCGCAAGCTCCGACAGTCTTTAACGATCCTGCTTGGACTCCGGTAGTACCTGGTATCACCGATCAAGAGTCGATCTCCAATTGGGAGACACCTTTTGCATTGACCCGTAAGATCGAAAAGCAAGACGACGAGTATTGGAATGCCCACCGGCTGACTCCGAAACTATTTATCTCGGATGTCCGAGCCAGAGAGTTGTTCGGTTCGAGATTCGGATCCCAAACATCGATTCGTTTCGATGGGCTCAGCGATTCAATGCGGGAGGCTCGTGGCGAGGAATTGCTCACGATTGCTCGGAAGAATCTCGGCACTCTCGGTTGGCGCGAGTTGCCGCTTCGAGAGCAACAGCTACGGGCAGCGAGTGGGACGACCCCCTTCGATGCTTTGTTTTTGTCCTTGAGTTTCTTTGTGATCGCCGCAGCATTGATTTTGGTGGCGTTGTTATTTCGACTGACCATCGAGAGACGCGCCGAGCACTGGGGATTGCTCATGGCTTCGGGGTGGACAAGATCCAAAGTGAGGCGATTGCTCCTGATTGAATCTGGGATTGTCGCTGCGATTGGATCAGCGCTCGGGGTCGCCTTGGGGGTTGGATACGCCTATGCGTTGTTGGCTGGCTTAAAGAGTTGGTGGGTAGGTGCCATATCCGTTTCGTTTTTGGATTTCTATATCCGCCCCAGTAGCCTATGGATTGGGTGGTTAGCCGGTTTGCTGGTTTCTTTGGCCACGACTTGGATTGTCACAAGGCAGCTACGGCGATCGAGTATTGCTCGGCTTCTCAAAGGTCGCATGGATGACGAGGCACCGAGCCTGAAGGTCAACCGATGGATTCGGGCGATTGCGGTATTTTGTGGCGTCTTGGGAGTTGTGATTTTGCTGGCAGGACAGTGGTTGCAGGGTCAAATCCAAGCTGGGGCGTTTGTCGGTAGCGGCATGCTCTGGATGATCGCGATGGTTCTATGGCTTTACGCTCGCATGACCAACAGAAATCGCGAGCCGCAAGATGCCCATGTGGATCTCAATACACTTGCCCGGTCGAATGCCCTCAGGGCACCCTTGCGCAGTATTCTCACGGTGGCCCTGATGGCAATGGCGAGTTTTTTGATTCTTGCGATGAGTCTGTTTCAGTCGCAGCCCGACAGGCGAGGAACCGGAGGTTTCGCTTGGGTCGGCAAGAGTTCGCAGAGCATTCACGTCAACATTGCAGATCCTAAACAGCAAAAGCAAACGCTTGGCGATAAAGCGCAGGGGCTGGCCGATGCAAGAATTGTCTCTGCGAGGGTCCGAGGTGGAGACGATGCCAGTTGCAATAATCTCTACCAAGCGTCGGAGCCTCGGGTTTTGGGGATTGGAACATCGATCCAGGAGATTGATCGAGGAGCTGATGGTAAAACGGAACTGGCTTGGTTTGGAACCGATACAAGTCAATCGCCATGGGAACGTTTGGATGTTTCGGCGATGGGAACCATGGAGAGTCCCTTGCCTGTGATCCTCGATCAAAATACGGCCTTATGGGCTTTGCATCTAGGTGGTTATGTTGGGGAGAAGTTCAACTATCGATTCGGAGAGAAGAGAGTCTATTTTCAGACCGTGGGCGTGTTACAGAACACCATCTTCCAGGGGAGTCTTTGGATCGGTGAGGCGAATTTTCAAAAGGTTTTCCCAGACATTGGTGGTTATCGAGAGTTTCTAGTCAAACCTCCTGAGGGTGCCCCGGCGCAGCAAGTCGCTCAGATCCGTACCGCATTGGAATCAGGCTGGTCAGACGAAGGGCTCAGTTGCGCGTCGGCCGAAGGGATTTTGGCCCGACTATTGGCGGTTCAGAATACTTATTTGAGTGCTTTCCAGCTCTTGGGAGGATTGGGACTCTTGCTCGGGACACTCGGGTTGGGGGTCTCTCAGTTGCGCAGCGCCTTGGAACGCAGAAGCGAGCTTGCAGCCATGCGGGCGATGGGTTTTCCCAAGGGTCGGCTGATCTGGGCGCTGTTTTTAGAAAACGGTTGGCAGTTGCTCAGGGGGCTAGGGATTGGGATGTTGTGTGCATTGGCCGCCTCGGCACCTGTACTGATGCGGGGGAATTCCATGGTTTCCCTTGGGGGCCCTTTGACGATGCTCCTATGGGTGATTTTGCTGGGGATGTTTTTCTGTGTCTTGGCTGCAGTCTTAGCGATGCGGCAACCGTTGCTAGGCTCCCTGCGATCGGATCGTTAGGAAATAGGGGGGGCGCCGCCTCCACGCGCGCAATCTCTGGTTGACCGGTAGTTATCAAGGGATTTTCGCCTAGTAGAGTCTGTTCCTGGTGGTATTATCAAATATCTGAGCGATTCTCCCAAACTAGCAAATTGACTCGACCAAGAGTCGAAACCATTCCATGCGTAGTCTTCCGATTGTTGAAATCCCTGATTCCTCCTCGAATCTTCCCGGCCAAGATGTCCAAGGCAAACGAGGATCTTATGCATTTATCAGTTTGGGATGCCCCAAGAACCTCGTCGATAGCGAGCAGATGCTCGGAATTCTCCAGCAAAGTGGTTATCAATTGGTGCAGAAGCCCGAGGAGTCGGACTTTGTGGTGATCAACACTTGTGGATTCATCGAGAATGCGAGAAAGGAATCCTTTGAAGCGATCGATCAGATGCTCGAACTCAAGCGCTCGGGCAAAATCCGAGGTGTCGTGATCACAGGTTGTTTGGCTGAACGCCAAACCGAAAGCCTCTTGGTTGAGCGTCCGGAAATCGATGGACTCGTCGGTGTGTTTGGACGCGATGAGATCGCTAACGTTGTCGGTCGGATCATGGACGGGTTGGATGAACAGCGAACGGTGTTTCGCCCGGCTCCGATCCGAGCACTCTCGGACAACATGCGTTTGCAAGTTACCCCTAAGCATTTTGCCTATCTGAAAATCTCCGAAGGATGCGATCGTTTGTGCACTTTCTGTGCGATCCCAAAAATGCGAGGCAAGCATGCAAGCAAGCCGATGGAAGATATTCTCGTCGAGGCTCGGCGTTTGGCCGAAACCGGGGTTAAAGAACTGATCATCGTTGCTCAAGACACCACTTATTATGGTATCGATATGTTTGGAGAGCCGAGGCTTCGAGAACTGCTCGAACAACTCGATGGTGTTGAAGGTCTCGATTGGATTCGACTCATGTACTTCTATCCGATGTACATCGACAAGCCTTTGCTCGAAACGATCGGCCAAGCAAAACGTATTCTCCCGTACATCGATATGCCTTTGCAGCATGCAAGCAACCCAGTTCTCAAGCGTATGTCGAGGCGGGTGACTCGAGAGTCGACGATTGAAATGGTCACGATGATGCGTGAGACGATACCGAATCTTGTCCTGCGAACCACCATGATCACTGGTTTTCCGGGGGAAACCGATGAGCAATTTGACGAGCTCGAGGAATTCGTCGATTCGATGCTTTTTGAGAGACTCGGCGTGTTTACTTATTCGATCGAATCGGACACACCAGCGGCGCGATTGGACGAGCATCTTCCAGAGCGGATCAAGAAGGAGCGGAGAAAGCGGTTGATGGCAGTCCAGCAAAAGAACGCTTTCGAATGGTGCGCCAAGCAGCAGGGCAAGCGGCTTAGCGTCCTGCTGGATAAACCTGTCGATGGAGCTTCGAATTCCTGGATCGGTCGATCCTATGCGGATGCTCCAGACGTCGATGCGTGCGTCTTTGTGACGCCTTCGGAAGATCTCCAGCTTAAGGCAGGTGATTTGGTCGAGTGCGAGATCGTCTCATCCAAGGAATACGATCTGATCGGTGTGGCCATGCGGGTAATGCAATGACCACACTGGCACCGCTTTCGACCAACCCTTGGAATGTCCCGAACGCACTTTCCTCGATCCGTCTGTTGATGGCACTTGTGGTATGTGCTTGTATCGAATGGAACGCTTGGACAGCGGCTTTGGTTCTATTTATCTTTGCTGCTTCGACCGACTGGATCGATGGCTGGTGGGCAAGGAAATACAATCAGGTTACCAAGCTGGGGCGGATTCTCGATCCATTCGTTGACAAAGTCATTATCTGCGGCGCGATGATCGCTCTGGTGGGAGCCCAAGGCTCTCCGATGGCACCTTGGATGGCCACCCTTGTCGTGGCGCGTGAACTTTTGGTCACGAGCCTTCGGGGGATGGTCGAAGGCAAGGGGGGGGACTTTTCTGCCAAACAGTTAGGGAAATGGAAGATGGTCTTGCAGTGCGCTGCCGTTGTTGCATCGCTGCTGTATCTCCGATTGCAACCTGAGGTTCCCAACTGGTTGAAATTCGCTTTACCGATTTGCCTTTGGGGATCGATCCTTTTAACAATTGTCTCGGGGATCCAATACGTTTTGATGGTCGTCCAAGGGGCCCGACAAGAGACAAAACAAGACATTCAATAGAAATCCGATTGATGCAACCGCAAGAGCTCAGCCCTACCCAACAGATCATTACCTTAGTGGCAGGTTTATTTGCTATGGGATTGATCTTCGGCATCTTTATGGTGCACGCCTGGGTCTTGATCGCCTGGCGGCGAATCATGGCCTGGAGCGGTTGGCTCAAGGATCAAGTGCATGACCGAGTTGGGTTGGTCGACCTGATGGGTTGTTTTGTATTCATCGTTCTGGCCCAGTTTGTACTTGCAGGTGTTTTCTACAAGGAGTTTCGCAGGAGTCTACCCGAGCCTCCAGTGCCTATTCCCTCCGATACGACCATCGGAGTCCCCGATCCAGCTTGGATCAAGCCCATGGTTTTGGCTCAGGATGGCCAGCAGGCCGCAACTGGACCAATCACCGAGTCCCCTTGGTTTATGTTTGCAGCGGCTTTATCGCTTGTCGTCGGTTCGATAGCCTCGGCGATTTATACTTGGCAACGTACAAAGACCACGCCAAGGATTTTAGGGATGACATCCGGCAAGTTTTTTCGCGATGTCACGGTCGGAGTCTTGGTTTTTTTCTGGATCACGCCGATGGTGATACTGGTCAATCTCGGAGTCTCGCAATGGACCGATATCGAGTATCAGCATCCTGTGATCGATTCATTAAGAGCCAAGGCGTGGGGCTATCCACTCCTATTTGCAAGTGCCGTTATCTTTGCTCCGCTTTGGGAGGAGTATGCATTTCGATTTTTGCTGGTCAATTGGCTCGATACTTTGCGGCATCATGGGCTGAATCTCAAGCATCTTTTTTTCGGAAACGATCGAAAGCAGCTTGAGCCATCCACTCAAGTCCACGATCCGTACGCAGTGAACTCACAGGACACCAACCCTTTCGATAACGCCGTCGGTATGGCCTCGATTGCAAGCTCTCAAGAGCCAGAGAGCAAGGAGTTGCCAAGCGACATGCAAGCTGCCTATCCTCCGTGGTGGATTGCCATTGTCAGTGGGCTTGTGTTTGGTTTAGCCCATTTTGAGTATGGGGTCAGTTGGGTTCCTTTGGTGGTACTTGGTACGGTGCTTGGGAGGGTCTACCAACTCCAGCGCAGTATTCTGCCTTGTTTTATTATCCATGCGCTTTTCAACTCGATGGCGATGGTCGGTTTTGCGGTGGAGCTCTTTGCAAAACCCGCATCCTAGGGGCATTTTGCCCCCTTCTTGCGTCAAACCTCCCGATTGAAAATGCTAGCAATCAAGCTTCGATGGAGATTGACACTGCCGAGTGACGAAACAAGATCCTAGAGAGGCTCGGTGGCGATTTGGCTTGGGTTGCACAGGCAAGAGGAAATGTTGCGATGGTAGAGACCGAGCAGATGCAAATGGAGGTTCCTCCGATTGAGTCGGGGATGGGAACGCGTTGGGCAGGCGGGGTTGAGCTCGAGGATAAGCCCCTCGACCAGGAGGAATCATCGGCGGTAGTTCCGGGTGGTCGTAGGGTCAGCATTTCGGTACTAGCGAGTTTCGTGATCCATCTTGGATTGCTTTTGTGCCTTGCGGTTTGGACGGTGGGTTTGGGAGCGGGTCGTGGGGATGGGATCACAATTGAGTCTGGGGAGAGTGGAGGAGGAGAGTTAGAGAGTTTTCAGATCGACTCGATGGAGATCACCGAGGCGCAGAGCGATTCGGTTCAATCGTCGAGTTCACTGGCGAGCCCTCAGGTGATCGAGAAGATATCGGAGTATGTCGAGGAGCAAAACGACCTGACCGATACACCCCTTGGGACATCGGAGATGGCTGAGCGAGCGGCAGCGGCGGCGAGTTCTGCAAGTGGAAACGCCTTGGGCTTTGCCGAGATGTCGTTGTCTGGTCGTTCGAAGGCGTCTCGGGCGGCGTTGGTTGAGAAGAACGGTGGGAACGAGCAAAGCGAGCTTGCTGTGGCTTGGGCTTTGGATTATCTAGCGCGCCATCAACTCAACGATGGTTCTTGGAGCATGAACTACGAGCATTCCTGTGGGAACCAATGTTCGCCGAGTTGCGATGGCATTGACCCTTATCGTTTCGGCGCGACGGGACTGGCCTTGATGTGTTTCCTGGGTGCGGGTCACACGCAGAATGATGAGCAGTATGGAGAATTGGTATCGAAGGGGATTTATTTTCTGCAACAGAATCTGCGTCGAACATCGGACTCAGGTTATTGGGTCGACAGCGTAGCCTCGGCGCAGATGTACGAGCATGGGATCGCAACTTTGGCTCTGTGTGAAGCTTATCAAATGACCAAGGCGCTCGAGCTCAAAGAGAGTTGTCAACTGGCGGTGAATTTCATTCTCAAGGCGCAGTTTCGGGATGGGGGTTGGGACTATCATCCCGGCAGGCCGGGGGATTTATCGATTGCGGGTTGGCAGGTTTTGGCGCTCAAGAGTGCGGCAGCCACGGACTTGGTGGTTCCCCGGGAGGCGGTCCAGGGGATCGATCGCTTTTTGGATTTGAATCGGGTCGGCGAGTCGATGTTTCGGTATCGGGGAGGCAAGCCGACCAAGAGCATGACGGCCATTGGTGTGTTGTTGCAGATATTCAGGGGTAAGACCAAGGATGCACGAAGTGTCGCCGGTGGGATCGAGTATCTGTCCAAGCAGGGGCCATCGGGGGTGGACATGTACTACAACTATTATGCGACCCAAGCGATGTTTCAAATCGGTGGACGATATTGGAAGAACTGGAATTATTACATGAGAGATTTGCTCATTCGCACGCAAAGGACCGATGGTCATTTGCGAGGGAGTTGGATGTTCGAGGGAGACCATTCCAACAAAGTCGGAGGACGTATTTACTCGACATGCATGGGCTGTCTGATCCTCGAGGTTTACTATCGCTATTTGCCCGTATACGGCCAAACGAGCGATGATTTTCGATTCTAGTTTTATCGGTAATTCTTTAGGCGTTAGGCGTTATGCCTTAGTCTTTAGGGAACAGCCAAACAGCCCAGCGCGCTGCATTAGCGTTCATCAGTGTCCATTAGTGTTCATCGGCGGTCTGGTTCTTATGAGCGCTGCATGAGTGTTCATCAGCGGTTTACAAAAGCAGCCCGGCTTTCACCCACTGAAATACCCTAAGCACCTTTTCTTCGTCTATGATACACTGGTCCTTGTTATCATTGCTATTCGTTCACGAATGGAGCCGTCATGTCAGAGAACCCCTACGAACCCTCAGGATCGGCTTATGGAAACATCTTCCCGGAGGTGAATGTCGATTTATCGCAAGCCGAGTTGATTCGAATCAGCCACCTGAGTCACGAAGCCAACTTACAGAGCATCGGTTGCTTGTACATTTTGGGTGGAATCGTAGGTTTTTTTATCGGCTTGTTCTATTGCGGTACAGGCATCTCAATGGCAAACAACATGATACCCCAGCGACCAGGCCGAGCTCCGGTGGATTTCATGGTACCTGGACTCATACTTGTCGGATTTGGGGTGGTGGTATCGGGGCTTTCGTGTTTTCAGTTGTATGCTGGCAGAACAATGCAGACGCTCAACGCCAACGGCAAAATACCCGCGATCATCGTTTCGGCAATCGGCTTGCTGGCCTTCCCGTGTGGAACATTGATTTCGGCCTTTGCACTTTATTTGTTGCTATCTCCCAAGGGAGAGATGATCTATTCTGCCCAATACAAGGAGATCGTTCAGGCAACGCCTCACATCCGGTACAAGACGTCGATTATCGTTTGGATTTTATTATTTCTTTTGTTGGGTTTGATCGCATTTGGAATCATCGCTGCAGCCATGGGTGGCTAGCAGTTGGGTGCTGGATCTCGATCCGATGCGTTCTCATGTAGGTTGATCATGTCACGAGCTGACGGTTGGGAAGAGTTGGAAGACGGAGCAGTAGGTGGTTTGACCAAGACGGTGCTCAAGTCGATGGCGGGGCTTTTTGAGCGATCGAGCCGACAGCAGCTTGATCGGCTCATGGGGACTTTGCAATTGCGGCAGTATCGAGCCGGGGCCGTTGTTTGCTCTGAGGGTGAGACGGCAAAAGAACTGTATGTTCTATGCAGTGGTCGATGTGGCGTCTACACGCAGGAATCCGATGGGAGGTTGCGTTTGATCGAGACGGTCGATCAGATGGGAACCTTGATGGGAGAGCAGGTATTCCGCCAGAATCGAAAGTTTCGAAGCGCTACGATATTAACCTTGGGCGATTGCCAAGTCGGAGTCTTGTCCGGTGAGTGCTTTGGCGAGCTGTTGCAACAGGATTCCTCGGCCGGCGAAAAGCTAGGGGTTCTGGCCGCCCGTTATGCGAAAAACAAACTCCTTGCGCTTGCCGAAGAGATCGAGGAGTTCGCCAAGTTACATCCGATAGATCCCGCGAAGGTTCGGCAGCATCCTCCTGGCACGACCGTTTTTTCGGTGGGTGATAAATCCAGTTGCGCCTATTTCCTGCTATCGGGAAGCATCAGTCTGTTTCGGCCTGGATCGAATTATTCGCACGAAACGATCAGGGCAGGACTAATTCTAGGAGCAACCGATGTGATGGCCTCTAGGAACAGAACCGAGAGGGCCGTGAGTGCCAGCAACATAGAGCTTATGGAGATCGATGCGGGTGTGCTGAAAGGATTCATCGAGCGCAAAGGAGCCAGCGGAACGATTCTGACGGCTTTGGAATCGGCTCACGAGTTGCCCCAATTTGGTACTGTCTATCGAAGCTTGGCGCATGTCGAAGGGGAGCCTTGTGTGGTAAGCGATTACCGCTTGCTCAATGGAGCGAGGGTTCGTGTTCGGATGTTCCCGAATCGATCCGCAATTGAGGTGGCCAAACAGGTCGCCTTGGCTGACGCGACACCACTGGTATCTGCCGATGGCAAGGTCGTATTGATGGTATCCCCGTCTGGGGAACTCGTCGGGTTGCGTAGTCATTCGACTTGGAATGGCCTTGCCAATGCCATGAGTTTGGTGCTTCGAAGCGGTCGATTGAGCGACTTGCAGCGCAGGGCATTCGCAAGCACCGGGGAATTGCTCCTGGAGTCTTCGACATTGAGGACTACTTCAAGTGCCGAGATTGTCTGTGCTTGCACGAATGCCACCTGTGCCATGCTATCTCAGGGGGCCAAACGGGTTAAGACCGTCGAGGAGTTGATCAAGCAGACCGGAGCCGGCGGGGTATGCGGTGGGTGTCGAGGTCGCCTGCCGATGTTTTTGGGCAAGCAGGACATGCAACTTTGTAGACTCAAGAAAATGCCGCTAGCCGATGGCTCCTTTCGGGCCTTCTTGGAGTCGGTTTCCCATGAGCGATTGCCTTCGGCCAAGGTAGGGCAGTTTATTCGCATTGAGGGATTGATCGATGGAGTTTGGATCGGACGACCCTATACGCTTACGGACTGTCAGCAAGAGTGCTATGAGATTGGGGTCAAGATCGAAGACGGTGGATTCTTTTCCAATTGGCTTGATCAGGCAATCGAGGGAACGCTCCTGAGGGTCTTTGCGCCCGAGGGGGATGTGTGCCCGAACCCCGCTGAGGATGCACCGCTGCTGTACGTGGTAGCAGGTATTGGTGTCACACCAGCGATCGCAGCAGCCCGACGCATATCCGACTTAAGAGCCATCACGATCATTTATGGATACCGCAAGGAGGATTGGGCGCCATACCTAAATGAACTGCGTGAGTTATCAACCCAAGGGCGACTTGGGCTTCACGAGTACTGTTCGAGCAGTGGTAGGCGGCTTTCGATCGAGGATGTCCAAGAGCAAATCGCACGTTTGGGCGATTGCGAAGTGATTGTATGCGGACCAGGAGATTTTAACCGCATCGTTCTCGAGGGTCTCGCAGGAGTATCTGGGATTAAAGTTCGAACCGATAGTTTCTTGCACTCGCAGCGAGGGCAAGGTAGTGGGATGACACCCGGTTCCTGGAGGCAGAAAGATTTCAAGCCGAAGTGTCCGTTGGAGCATCAGGTTCAGATCAAGACAGACAAGAGTTCCATCGAACAAGCGATTGCATTTCTCAAGGAGTTTGATGCCGAGCAACCGGGGCGTTGCAACCTCAAGGAACGCATAGAGTTAGCCACGCAGCAACTGCACGAGCAAGGAGTGTGGATCAAAACGGTCGAAGAACTTGGGTTTGCCGCAAGGCTAGCTTGGAGAAATGCCTCGCGATGTGTCGGGAGGTTGTATTGGAAGGGTCTGCATTTGCGCGATTGCCGTGACGTCAACGAATCGGATGCGATTGCTCAGTCTTTGTTTGAGCATATGAGGTTTGCATGGAATGGAGGAGACTTAAGACCGGCGATTACGGTTTTTTCGCCTGGAACCCGCAATTCTCCCGGGCCTCGCATTTGGAATCCTCAGTTGTTGCGCTATGCGGGTGTAAGGCTTAGGTCTGGAAAGCAGATTGGCGATCCGGCTCAGAACGAATTAACTCAAAGGATCATGGCGCTGGGTTGGGAGCCCAAGGGGACTCATTTTGATCTGTTGCCTTTGGTGATCCAAACGGCTCAAGGAGGTCCCAAGCTCTACGAGTTGCCAGAGGATTGTAGGCGAGAGGTCGAGTTGACACACCCTCAGCATCTATGGCTCTTACGAAAGGGGCTCAAGTGGTATGCATTGCCAGCCGTATCGGATATGGCACTGGATGCCGGTGGGATGCTTTACCGTTTTGCGCCCTTCAATGGTTGGTATTTGGATTGTGAGATTGCAGCTCGAAATCTAACGGACACCAATCGCTACAACTTACTACCCGAGACCGCCGAGTCGATGGGATTGGATATTTCCAATGATCGAGCGCTATGGCGGGACAAAGCGATGTTGATGCTCCACGAGGCGGTTTTGCATTCGTACGATCGGGCTGGGGTCAAGATGGCGGACCATCACAATGTGTGCCATGAGTTTTTAGAGTTTTGCAGAAACGAGCAAGCCGCTGGCCGGGAGCCTTATGGGAAATGGATGTGGCTGGTTCCTCCCTTTTCATCATCGGCCACACCGCTTTATCAGGAGCCTTTCCGGGACGAAGCCATCAAACCTGCTTATCGCTATCAAAAGGCGATCTGGCAGCGCTAAAGCAGGCACTCGTAATCGGATGATGGGAATTGCTCGGCGGAATGAAGTTGACGTTCCTAAGCACTTGAATGATTGTGCCTGCTAAACTCCTTTCGAGCACGAGCACACAACAGCCAGGCCCAAAACCGGGGTTCCAGTCAGTGAACTAAGCCAGGATCTCTTTGACAACTCGTGCCGGTCTACCGGATGTCAATATCTGCTTGCTGTTGTTGTATGGGTAATAAACTCGCTCGTGTTCAAGCCCAAACAGATGCATCACCGTCGCTTGGAAATCATTTGGCGTGACGACATTCTCGACCGCCTTGTGACCAAATTCGTCCGTCTTGCCATAAGCCAACCCGCCTCGAATCCCTCCCCCGGCCATCCAAATGCTGAATCCTTGGCCGTTGTGATCACGCCCAGCTCGATCCGGACTGCCATGTTCCTGGGTCACTGGCAACCTACCGATCTCACCTCCCCAATGAACCAACGTAGAATCGAGCAAGCCCCTTTGCTTGAGATCCGCCACCAAACCTGCAGCGGGTTTGTCGGTCTTGCGACATATCGCAGGTAGGTTTTTCGCGATGCTATCGTGGTTGTCCCAAGGTTGACCGGAGTGGAACAATTGCACGAAGCGAACACCCCGCTCAACAAGTCTCCGCGCCAGCAAACAGCGCATTCCATACTCGCGAGTCTCGGGATCATCAATCCCATAGAGCTTCAGCGTCGCCTCGGTCTCTTTGGATATGTCCAATGCATCGGTGGCGGCAAGCTGCATTTTTGCTGCCAGTTCATAAGTGGCGATGCGTGCTAAAAGCTCAGGTTCATTTGGGTGCAAGTAAGTGTGCTGTCGGTTAAGTTCCTGCAAAAGCTGGAGGTTCTGCTGCTGCATCTGGCCAGCCAAATGCGCAGGCGGCTGCAAATTGAAGATTCTCGGCTCTTTGGGTCTAAGCACTGTTCCTTGGAATAACGACGGCATAAAACCATTCGACCAGTTCGTCACACCATCGACCGGATGACCACCTGGGTCACTCAAGACCATGTATGCCGGCAAGTCCTGGGACTCACTCCCTAGGGCATAGGTTAACCAAGCTCCCAAAGTCGGGCGTCCCAGTACTCCAGGGATGCCTGCATGGAAATAACGAATCGATACCTCGTGCCCGTTGTTACCCGTATGCATGCTACGGATCAAACAGATATCGTCAACAACCCCTGAGGTGTGCGGCAACAAGTCGGATAATTCGATCCCACATTGCCCGCGTGGAGCAAACGCAAATGGGCTCCCAAGCAACTTCTTGCTGGCTTGATTGACAAACGAAAAACCAACCTCACCTTGATAGTCGGTTCCACTAAACTTGGTGAGCTCCGGTTTCGGATCGGTCAAATCCATGTGCGATGGACCACCGTGCTGAAACAGCGAGATCATGGCCTTGGCTTTGGGTGCAAAATGCGTTGCACGAGGCAGCAAATCCCGATGGGGTTTGTCCTTCAATACCGGTGGCTCTGCTCTGGCCGTCTCCTCGGCCAACAACAGCCGCAGCGCCATTGCACCAACTCCCATACCGGCATGATGCAACCAATGCCGGCGATCGGACAACGTTCGTTGCTGATGTGAATTTGGTTGGATCATGTTGGATTATTCGATTCAGTCGATGTAAAGAAACTCATTGGAGTTTAGAAGCATTTGACAAACGTTCACCAGAATCTGCCTCGTAGCACTGTTGCCACCGCTGAGTCGCTCCGGTTGTCTATAGATTAATTCCAATTGAGCTTGGACAAAGCGACCTAAGGCATCAAGTTCTTGGTCGCTCGGAGGCCGATTCAAAACGGTTGTCCAAGCCACCATGATTTGTCGTCCTAGCGTCGAAGCGTCCTCCTGCTGCAGTTGAAATCCTATCGCCGAATCGAAAACGACAACACCGGTCGTTGGATCGATCGGACTGAAGTGAACCTTGGTCGTCCAGTTAAAGGAATCCGATGTCTCATTCTCACCGCATTCAACCACAAAATCGATGGCATCCTCGGCTTCCACCGCGATGGTTGCGACATTGGTAGCCCCTGATCCGGACTTGATGACCCAACTCCCAGCCTGCCCATGCTTGGAACTGATCCTACCTGTCACGCCGTCACCGTTTTCACTTCCATGAGCCAGTGTGCCAGTGATCTCCACGACCCCTGCTGCGGGAGCTATCCAACGACGGATGGCTGGATAAGTGCCATTGCCTGGATGACCTCCGCTTGCCGTTAAAAAGACAAATCCGGTTGTCGGATCGGGGATCTGCGTGCCAGGTAAACTGCGACCTTCGCTGAAATTTGCAAACTCTACGAAGCTTTCAAGTTTGCCCGTATCCTTATTGAAATTACCAGTTCCCAGACGCCAGCGTTTGGGCGGTTGCGGTGGAAACTTCCAATTCTGCAGAGGATCTGCCGAGCCAGCGGCAATCGCCGCTGCGTTCGATGTGACCTGCTCTGCGATCCGTTTGGCGATCTTATCGGACTGATCCAACAGAAACTCATTGTTCAATAACATCAAGGATTGGGTTGCGACCGTCGATGCTGGGCGAACATCGCAGTTGACTCCCATCACAGGTGCATCGAACGCCTGGAGCATCGCCACGGGTTGGGTTCTTCGCCATTTCGCGTAGAGACTCCTTCGAGGTACACTCGGATCGATACGCACTTGTCCCGCATCGTCTTCCTGGAGCGGACTTGGAGGGCCGTATAAATCGGCTTTAAGTTGGCCGGAAAGAGCCAAGATACTATCTCGGAGCACTTCGGCATCGAGTCTCTGCAAGTCCTTTCGCCAGTAGTAACGATTGTCTGAATCGATCGATTCCTTGCCAGGATCGCGAACGGAAGATTGCCTGTAAGCCGTCGATAGCAGGATCGTTCGATGCAGATGCTTGAGGCTCCAGCCATGTTCGATCCAATCCAAGCCGAGCCAGTCGAGCAACTGTGGATGAGTCGGCGGTGCGCCCAGTTTGCCAAAGTCACCTGGAGTCGCGACGATCGCTTTGCCAAAGTGATGCATCCAGATCCGATTGACAAAGGATCTTACGAACAACGGATTGGGTGGGTCGCTTTGGGTCAACCACTTGGCGAATGCCAATCGCCTACCGCTGGTGGGAATCATAGGATCATCCGCAGGAATGTGCTTCGGGGCACCTTCGGGAATCAACACCGTGAGCTTACCTGGGGCGACTTGGCGCGTCGGCTGGTTGTAGTCCCCTCGATGGAACAATTGGGTGATCGGCAAATGTCCTGCAGGTTCGGTTAGCGACTGAAGAAACGTCTCGGGTGGCTTCTTACCGCGAACCTCGGCGATCTTGTTATCGAACTTTTTGAGCTCTTCGGCAGCAGCCGGTAAGTATTGGTAGAGCACTCCAGGGGATATGTTGACGCTTGGATTTTTCTCCAGCAGCATCTTCTGTTCATCCGTGCGTTTGTCGGCAGGTGATTCATAAGCCATTCGCAGTGTTGTCCGAAGCGGTTCTTCAAACTTCATGAGCTCCTTGTCCAAGGCTTCCTTCATGTATTGCGATTCTTTCATCGCACGCTCTGCTGCGACACTTTGCGCCTCTTTTTCGATCTCTGCAGAGAGATTTCGGTCGGCTTGGGTCTGCAGGGAAACCAACCGCTCATTGGGGGTTTTCCATTGTTGCCAATCGAGTGCAGGCTCCAAGACCGCACGCACCGCAAAATAGTCCTCTTGGGAAAGTGGATCGTAGCGATGGTCATGGCACTGCGCACAGTGAAGACTCGAACCCAACAACGTACTGCCGATAACCTGAACCGTATCGGCGATCGTTTTATTCCGTGCCTCTGGGGAGTTATCCCCACTTGCGGTTCCATCGGCAGTCATCCGCAGGAAACCCGTAGCCGTCAGGAGTTCGATTTGCTGGTCGGTCCAGTCCCCTTGTTTATCTCCTGCCAGTTCGTCTCCCGCCAATTGCTCGATGATAAAACGATCGATCGGTTTATCGTCATTGATGGACTTAATGACATAATCGCGGTATTTCCACGCCCAAGCTCGCTCGGCATCGGCTAGCGTAGCACCATCGCTATCGGCATAGCCGGCCGCATCGAGCCAATGCCGAGCCCATCGTTCGCCGTAATGAGGCGATTGTAAAAGAGTTTCGACAAGTTGCTCATACCAATCGCTCGCTGGATGTTCGAGCCACTGCTTGAACTGCTGATTGCTCGGAGGCAATCCAACCAGATCCAAGAAGACTCGGCGAATCAAACTTGCTCGACTCGCGTCTCCCGAAAAGCTTAAACCCTGCGGCATAGCGTCGGCGAGTATCTGATCGATGCCGTTGCGGATGCGATCTCCGTCGATCGGTCGTTGCACTTGGGGTTTTGCAAGCGGCATATACGCCCAGTAAGTACGCTCGGCATCCGTCAGAGGGATGCCTGGGTCTATCGATTCGGGTTCCGCTCTATGCGTACGTGCACCTTTTTCAATCCATGTTCGCAGGATCCGTTTTTTCGCAGGCGATACTTTCAAAGTACCAGGAGGCATGTCCTCTGATTCAATCCGCTGAAGAAGCAGCGAAGCTTGAGCATCGCCTACGACAAGTGCCGGTCCCGAATCACCACCCTTGAGCATCAGTCGCACGAGTCTCAAATCGAGCGACCCTTCTGGTTTGTCGCTTGCTCCATGGCAATCCAAGCAATACTCCCTCAAGATCGGGCGAATGTCGGATTCGAATTTCGGGGATTCCACCGAATCTTGAGCGTAGATCGAAATACTCGCCGAAAGCAGACAAATCAAAAGACAGCAACGAAACATCAGTCGTACAGGTGGGTCAGTGGAAAACGGCAGGATATGGCCATTGGTTTTGAAGCTGGCTTTTGCGTGCTTGTGCTCAGTGAAACGGTGCTCGTGCTCGTAATCGAAAAGAATTTGAACTTGGCCAAAATGCTTTCGATCACGAACTTCAACTCCATGCCAATGAGCCATCCTTATCCTCTTATCGCACGAGTACGGATAGGGATGCACATCGATCCGGCCACTATTTTTCGTCAATAGCCGCCACCAGTATAGCTTAATTTCCAGTGTCCTGCTCGATCAAGACCGCTACGGCCTCGCCTCCTCCGATGCAAAGACTTGCAATCCCCAGTCGTTTTTGATGCCTCTGCATCGCATGCATGAGGGTTACTAAGATACGAGCGCCACTGCATCCGATGGGATGACCTAGTGCAATCGCTCCACCATGCACGTTGACTTGCTCGGGTGAAATTCTCAATTCCCGCACGCAAGCGACCGTCTGAGACGCAAAGGCTTCGTTGATTTCGAATAACTCGACCTGCGATACCGAGACATTGGCTACTTTGCATGCCTTAAGGATCGCTTGTACAGGTGCCGTGAAAAGATCCGCTGCCGCTTGGCTGTGCTGTGCCGTTCCAAGGATCCGAAAGGCGCTTTGGTTTGAAAGACTCTGTCGCATAGGTTCATTGACTAGCAGGAGACTTGCAGCTCCGTCGGCAAGTCCCGATGCATTTCCAGCAGTGACAGTGCCTTCGAGTTCGAAAGCTGGCTTGAGTTTGGCAAGTCTTTCGATCGACGTGTCTTTACGGGGACAGGAATCTACAGCAATAGCGGTTTGCTGATCGATCAGCACCGGTGCAATTTCTTGTTCAAATGCCCCTTGCTCGGCTGCCGCACAAGCTCGCTTGTGGCTCGTCAGAGACCAAGCGTCTTGGTCGGCGCGGCTAACGGGTTGTTCCTTAGCGACCTTCTCCGCATACAATCCCATCGCAACAGATCCGAGGCTGCAGCGCAATCCATCGACGTCGATGGCATCGAGCATAGGGATCGTTCCATATTTGTTTCCTGTTCGGCTGCGCGTGAGCAAATGGGGAGCTTGGCTCATACTCTCCATCCCTGCAGCGATACAAGCACTGGCTGTTCCACTTTGGATCGTCCGCGCGGCAAGGATCGTCGCTTGAAGACCCGACCCGCAGACTTTATTGACCATCGTGCAACTGACCGAGTCAGGCAAGCCACCTTGCCTTGCGGCTTGCTTGGCCGGTCCTTGACCTACCCCGGCAGAAACCACATTGCCAACGAACAATTCTTGGATATTCGATGGGTCGATACCGGTTCGTTCGATCGTGCGTCGAATGCTTATTCCTGCCAACTCCGGGGCGGAAAAATTGGATAAATCGCCAAGAAAACGACCGATCGGCGTTCTGCTTGCCCCCATAAGCCATACTGACGTCATCGCTTTGGTCTCCTTGAATCCTCTTGGTATCCTTCGGGATCGCACGTATTGCGACTTCTCGAAATCGAACAACAAGTTTAACTTATTGACCTCGGTTTTGTACCCTGTGACGAAGACGGCTTAATAGGGCAGTTTGCAGTGAGCGAAAAAGATTTTCCGCCTGAGCTTTGGAGTCCCAGCCCCGAGCGTATCGCGGGATCGCATTTGCACAGGTTTGTAAGGAAGCTTAAGGCCGACGGGCGTTGGGGAGGTTCGGCGTTAACAGAGGATGCTTGCGGTAACAGAGCGGTCATCGCCGGTTTGCATCGATGGAGTGTGGAGAATTCGGGAATATTTTGGCGAGAGGTTTGGCAGTACGCCGGGCTCCTTGGAAGTCTTGGGGGTCGGGATCACAACGGAGCCGATGATCTTTGGGATCGGCGTTTTTTTCCCGACGGCAAACTTAATTTCGCTGAGAACCTTCTCAACGCATCTGGAGCGAAAGATACAGACCTGGCGATATGTGGCTTGGACGAGGCCTCCGGATGTACAACCCTTGATCGCCGGGAGCTTGCGCAACGTGTTTATCAAATGGCGCGTCGGTTAAAGGCTCTGGGGATTACTCCTGGGGATCGAGTGGCAGCGGTGATGCCAAACTCGATCGAAGCGATCGTCGGGTTTCTTGCGACCAGTGCGATTGGTGGTGTTTGGACCTGTTGTTCCCCTGAATTCGGGGACGACGCGATCGTCGATCGCTTTGCACAAACGACCCCTAAGTTGCTGATTCACGCGACGGCTTCGTGGTACAACGGCAAGCGATTTGATCATCGAGCTCGGATCGGCAAACTCGAGTCTCGGTTACCGAGTTTGATCGCAACGCTGATCGTTGAGAACGATGCGGGAGTGCAGGTCGGTAAGGCCTACGATCGAACTTGGCGAATCGAAGATCGACACACGGAAGATCGGTGTACTGGCCGAGTGACGGTTTGGTACACCGATGTTTTGGACTCGGAGAGTCGTGAGCCGATCGAGTTCGAGCGATTCGGGTTCAATCATCCTTTGTATATCCTATATTCATCGGGTACGACCGGAGCTCCCAAATGCATTGTGCATGGTGCGGGAGGTACTTTGTTGCAGCATGTCAAAGAGCAACAACTCCATAGCGATGTTCATCCTGGAGATAGGTTATTCTATTTCACCACGACCGGCTGGATGATGTGGAATTGGCTCGTCAGCGGGCTCGCTAGTGGAGCAACGATCTATTTGTTCGATGGATCGCCCGTATACCCAGATCATGGCATCCTCTGGAGGATTGCCCAGGAGCATCGCATCACGCACTTCGGCGCAAGTGCTCGTTATTATGCAGCCTTAGAGAAGCATCCTTTTGAGCCTTGCAAACAGGTCAAGACCGATTCGATTCGAGTCTTGATGTCGACCGGATCGCCCCTTTTGCCCGAGCAGTTTAGGTGGCTTTACCGCAACGTGCACTCAGACATCCATTTGGCGTCGATTTCAGGCGGAACCGATATTGTTTCATGCTTCGTGCTCGGGAATCCCACGATTCCGGTCGTGGCTGGCGAGATCCAGTCCAAAGGATTAGGAATGGATGTGCGGGTGGTCGATCCACAAGGACAAACTTTAAGAGGCCAGGCAGGGGAATTGGTGTGCGCTAATTCGGTTCCAAGCATGCCTTTGGGTTTTTGGAATGATCCTCTAAACGATCGCTATCGCAACACCTATTGGAGCCGTTACCCAGGAGTATGGTGGCACGGGGATTGGGCGATGGAAAATGACACTCTTGGAATGATCATCTATGGACGCTCGGACTCAACGCTCAATCCAGGTGGAGTTCGTATAGGAACGGCAGAAATATACCGGCAACTCGAAGCCTTCCCGGAAATCCTTGAGTCGGTCGCCACAGCAAGGAAGGAAGACGGAGACGAGAAGATCGTTTTGTTTGTCAAATTGCGGCCAGGGATCGAGCTTGATGACAACTGGGTTGCTCGAGTCAAACAGCATTTGAAACTGCATTGCTCGCCCAGGCATGTGCCTCAATGGGTTGTTGCCGCTAGAGACCTTCCCAAGACGATGAATGGTAAACTATCGGAGATCGCTGTCCGCAATGCGATATGCGGGATGAACATAGGCAACGTTGGGGCATTGGCAAACCCCGAGTGCTTGGGCTTCTTTCAATCCTGGAAGCCTTGACCGATGGATTTGATATCTGCAGGGAAAACTTCACGCGAAAAAATTTTTAGGGAATCCTCTCATGACCAATAAATTGGATGATATGCCGCTCCGTAAGATCGATCACGTACGGTTCTTCGTCGGCAACGCCCGCCAGTCGGCCTATTTTTATCGGAATGCTTATGGATTTGACGTGGTGGCTTATGCAGGCCTTGAGACCAAAGTCAAGAACGAGGCAGGCTATGTGCTCAAGCAGGGGGGGATCCATTTCGTGTTGATATCGCCCCTGCGAGCCAGCCATCCTGAGTCCAAGCGACTGATCCAGCATGGTGATGGGGTCTCGGACATCGCATTGCAAGTCGACGATGTCCAAGTCGCTTATCGGATGGCAGTCGAGCGTGGTGCCCAAGGAGTGGTGGAGCCTCAAGCCATCGAGGATCAGTATGGAATTTACGAGTACGCAACGATTCAAGCTTACGGAGATACGACCCACACCTTTGTCAATCGTGATCGCTACCACGGGGCTTTTGCACCCGGATTCGATCCGATCGATCCTGCCCGATACAATCCGGCAACTTACCACTCGACCGGACTCCTTGCGATCGATCATATCGTTGGGAATGTCGAAGAAGGCAAAATGAATCAGTGGGTTGATTTTTACCGTAAGGTTTTGGGTTTCGAACAACTCGTATCGTTCGATGATAAAGATATTTCGACCGAGTACTCAGCGCTGATGTCCAAGGTGGTCGAGGGGGGAAGAGGTCGGATCAAGTTCCCGATCAATGAGCCGGCACATGGCCGGCGCCGCAGTCAGATCGAGGAGTACATTGACTTTTATGGTGGTGCCGGAGTCCAACATATCGCCCTTGCGACCAACGACATCATCAAGACGGTACGAGCGCTGCGGGACAACGATGTGTCCTTTTTGAGGGTTCCTCGTACTTATTACGATTCTCTCAAGGATCGCGTCGGGGATATCAAGGAAAATATCGAGGAGTTGGCTGACCTTGGGATCCTTGTCGATCGCGATGATGAAGGCTATATGCTTCAGATTTTCACCAAGCCGGTGCAGGATCGACCGACTTTGTTCTTCGAGATCATCCAGCGTGAAGGAGCCAAGAGCTTTGGAAAAGGGAACTTCAAAGCTCTTTTCGAAGCCATCGAACGCGAGCAAGCCATACGTGGTACGCTGTAGCCTTGTGACACGCAGTTCCTAGAACCGATAATCCCTGAACTCTCAAAACATAGTTAGATCGAGCTCGATGATGTTAGATCAACAAACGTATTCCGATGCAGGATGGATTGCCGACAGACGGCGCTGGCTTGTCCGAGCCGGAATGGGGCTCGGAAGCGTCGCACTGGCGGATCTTTTGAAGCATGATAAAGCCTTTGGGAACGAGGGGGTCGCCAGTCACGGGGTGCTCAATCCGACGCATCATCGCCCTACGGCCAAGCGGGTAATCTATTTGTTCATGGCTGGGGGGCCATCGCAACTCGAAACATTCGATTACAAGCCATTGCTCAACGAGAAGCAAGGGCAACCGCTTCCAGACTCGGTGCGTGCCGGACAACGTCTGACGGGCATGTCGGGCAATCAAGCGACGTTGCCACTGGCTGGATCCATCTTTAAATTCGCTCAGCATGGCAACAGCGGAGCTTGGATCAGCGAACTTTTGCCCAACACCGCTAAGTACGTTGACGATATGGCGATTATTCGCTCGATGACAACTGAGGCGATTAACCACGATCCGGCGATCACGTTTCTTCAGACCGGGAATCAGATTTCGGGGCGCCCAAGCATCGGAGCTTGGATGCACTACGGTTTAGGGAGCGACAATGAGAACCTGCCATGTTTTGTCGTTTTGATCACCAAGGGCAAAGTGGACCAACCTTTGTATTCGAGGCTATGGGGATCGGGATTTCTGCCGGCAAGGTATCAGGGGGTTCAGTTCCGATCCGGGAAAGAGCCAGTATTGTATTTGACCAACCCACCGGGAATCGATTCAGCCAGTCGCCGCCAGATGCTCGATCGACTCAAGCAGTTGCATGAGGCGCAGGCGGATCGGACTGCGGACCCGGAGCTGACGGCCAGAATCGCCCAGTATGAGATGGCTTATCGAATGCAGACGAGTGTTCCGGAGGTCACGGATCTATCTTCGGAAAGCGAAGCGACCTTCGAGAGGTACGGGGCGCAGGCAAAAACGCCGGGAACGTTTGCGGCAAACTGTCTCCTCGCGCGCAGGCTCGCCGAGCGGGGTGTGAAGTTCATCCAGCTCTATCACCAAGGATGGGATCACCATGGAGGAGTTCCCGGAGGGATGCGAACGCAGTGCTCGGAGACCGATCAGCCGACTGGAGCCTTGCTTGAAGATTTAAAACAGCGAGGCATGCTCGAGGACACCTTGGTCATCTGGGGCGGTGAGTTCGGTAGGACGAATTATTCGCAGGGCAAGTTGACGGCGGACAACTATGGAAGAGATCATCATCCGAGGTGTTTCTCGATGTGGATGGCCGGGGGCGGGGTTCGCGGGGGAGTCGTTTACGGGGAGACGTGCCCGTTTGGTTACAACATTGTTGAGAATCCCGTGCATATCCGCGACTTCCATGCGACTTTATTGCACACACTGGGGATCGACCACGAGCGATTTACAGCCAAATTCCAGGGATTAGACGCTCGATTAACAGGTGTCGATCCGGCCCGTGTCGTCAGGGAAATACTTAAGTAGCCAATGGGCCGCAGGCCCAGTAACCCGATGTGTCAACGAGGAATCGCTCGAGTAAACGTCATGCGAAGCCATCGACCGTGTACTGTCGTTGCCTCCCTCACGGGTCGGGTTACTAGCCACCTGGCCGCAGGCACAGTAACCCGAAGTGTCAACGAGGAAGCACTCGAGTAAACGTCACGCGAAGCCATCAACCGTGTACTATCGCTGCCTTGCTCACGGTTCGGGTTACTAGCCACGGGGCCACAGGCCCAGTAACCCGACGTGTCAACGAGGAAGCGCTCGAGTAAGCGTCACGCGAAGCCATCGGCCGTGTACTAGCGCTGCCTCCCTCACGGTTCGGGTTACTAGCCACGGGGCCACAGGCCCAGTAACCCGACGTGTCAACGAGGAAGCGCTCGAGTAAGCGTTACGCGAAGCCATCGGCCGTGTACTGTCGCTGCCTCCCTCACGGTTCGGGTTACTTGCCAATAGGCCACAGGCCCAGTAACCCGACGTGTCAACGAGGAAGCGCTCGAGTGTGCGTTACGCGAAGCCATCGGCCGTGCACTGTCGCTGCCTCC
>JAJTFC010000054.1 GCA_021298315.1 Planctomycetaceae bacterium | reverse complement strand
ACCCTTGAGGCCGCCCGAGTTGCACTTGGGGATGTTGGCGGTTTTCTTGCGATACCAGCCAAGATGGAGCATGCACTGGACCAAGAGAGTTTGGTCAAGATTCACGAGCTTGCCGAGTCGGCTCGTTTGTTCGAGAGCGCCGCCCCCGATGAGACTTCGGTTATGGGAGTTGCCGACAAAGGTGTTGTCGATGGTTTAGCGATTCACATCCGAGGCAGTTACCGGAACTTGGGGGATGTCGTTCCGAGGGGATTCCCTGAGGTCATGGTTTCCCAAGGGGCTACGCCGATCTTCAGTCGCCATAGCAGCGGTCGATTGGAGTTGGCTAGATGGTTGGCAAACGCCACTCACCCATTGACCGCAAGGGTGATTGTCAACCGGGTTTGGCGTTGGCACTTTGGCCGTGGGTTGGTCGAATCGACTGAGAATTTTGGAGTGCTTGGAGACCGTCCCTCGCATCCGGAGCTTTTGGATTATTTAGCCCGCTGGTTTATTGAATCCGGTTGGTCGATCAAGGAACTAAACAGGCTGATACTAACTTCGGCAACCTATCGGATGTCCAGTGTTCATCCCGAGGCGCAATCGGCTTTGGCGATCGATCCAGAGAATCGACTTCGATGGCATTATAAGCTTGAGCGAATGGGTGCCGAGCCGTTGCGGGATTCGATCCTGCAAGTCGCAGGACGGCTCGATTGCCAGTTAGGGGGCAAGTCGGTTCCGCTACGGAATCGACAGTTCGTCTTTGACCACACTTCGATCGACCATACGAAGTACGATAGTATTCGCAGGACTGTGTATTTGCCAATCATCCGCAATCACTTGTATTCCCTATTGGAGCAGTTTGATTTCCCCGATCCAACGATGCCTGTAGGGAGTCGCAACACCAGTATGGTTTCGGTTCAAATGCTCCTGTTGATGAACGCCGATTGGATCATCGACTCGGCGAGTTTACTGGCACGTCGAAGTCAAGAGTTTTCCAGCGAACCATCACGACGGATTGATTGGCTGTTTGAAACCGTGCTAGGCCGAGCGCCCAAGGAGCATGAGCAACGGCGGTTTTTGGATGCCATTTCTGATGGGCAAGCATCCGGGGAAGATCCTTGGGTGACTTTGGCTCACAATCTTTTGATCTGCAGCGAGTTTATCTATGTCCCTTGATGCTATGTCCAACGATTTGCTGGCGATGCACACTCGCCGTCGGGTTCTCCAAACCTCGGCCTTGGGCTTTGGTTCTTTAGCACTTCGCGGATTGCTCGGCCAGGGGCTTCTCGGCAACCCAATGGCGATGGGACAAGAGCAGGGTTTGGTCTTGGGTGGGATGGATGCGAAGCGACCGCACTTTACGCCTAGGGCCAAGCGGATCGTTTTTCTATTCATGAAGGGTGGGCCTTCGCATATCGATACGTTTGATCCCAAGGCCCAGCTGAGCCGTGACGATGGCAAGCCGCCACCTTTTGAGTTACCCAGAGTGGTGTTTGCTCAGCAAGGCAATCTCCTGAAGTCACCTTGGAAATTCTCGCAGTATGGACAAAGTGGATTGCCTGTGAGCGAGCTTTTTCCAAACGTGGCTAAGCATGTCGACAAATTGTGTGTGCTGCGTTCACTCCATGGTAGCAATCCGGCGCACGGTGGAGCGTTGCTAAAGATCCACACCGGGAGCGATCAATTTGTTCGTCCCAGCATGGGAGCATGGATTACGTACGGATTAGGGACTGAAAACCAAGACTTGCCAGCATTTGTTACGATCTGTCCGACGTTGGCCCACGGTGGCGTGAACAACTGGGGCTCGGCTTTTCTGCCGACTTATTGCCAAGGAACCCCGATTGGCAATGCGAGTCAACCGGCTCGGCAAGCGACGGTACAGCACATTGCGAATCCCAAATTGGATCGAGCATCGCAACGCAAGCAGTTGGACTTGCTCGGTAAGATGAACGAAGATTTTGCGAAGGCTTATCCGCATGAGGCGGCAATTGCCGGACAGTTGGGTGCTTATGAGTTGGCCTATCGAATGCAATCGAGTTTGCCCGAGATCCAGGACCTACAGACAGAGACCGACTCGACGCTGCGTCTTTACGGGGTCGATGATCCGGTGACAGAGAATTTTGGTCGGCA
The DNA here is from genome assembly GCA_021298315.1 of Planctomycetaceae bacterium. GTDB lineage: Bacteria > Planctomycetota > Planctomycetia > Pirellulales > Pirellulaceae > JBKCUI01. The sequence goes on along the minus strand of JAJTFC010000054.1, from coordinate 36,033 downwards.
ATGTTTGATGGCAAGGCGATTTCTTGAACGTGGTGTTCGTTTTGTCCAGGTAACCCATAGCGATAGCGAGGTGCAGTGGGATCAGCATTCGGATTTGTACCAAGGGCACACCAAGAATGCGGCGGAGGTCGATAAGCCGATTGCAGGGTTCCTAACGGACTTGGATCAACGAGGATTGCTCAAAGATACGTTGGTCTTGTGGGGAGGGGAATTTGGTCGAACCCCCACATCGCAGGGCAACGGGAGGGATCACAATCCGCATGGATTCTGCATGTGGATGGCTGGCGGGGGCGTGCGAGGCGGGATGGCTTACGGCGCTACCGATGACTACGGTTATTACGCTGCGGAGAACAAGATGCATGTGCATGACTTGCATGCGACGATTCTACACATTTTGGGATTGGATCATGAGCGTCTAACGTATCGCTATGCGGGGCGTGACTTCAGGCTCACGGACGTGGCTGGGCAAGTTGCCCACGAGATTTTAGCCTAGAGTGTTTTGAGATACTCAAGTAGATCTGACTTTTGATCTTCGGTCAGTTCATCGGGGTAATCGTGACCTTGTGCCGATTTGCCTTCGAGGCTGGTATCGAAATACCATCGTCTCTCAGCGTTACTGAGTTTTTTGGGGACTTCATCGAGACTCTCGACGACTAGCCCGATGGCCTCTTCGTCCATGCTCTGGGCGATTCGCCTCCAGACTTTCGGGCGTTGTTGTGGGTGGAGTAAGTGCCAAAGCGTAGGGACACTTCCGTTATGGAGGTACGGAGCAGAGGCCCAGATACCGTCAAGCGGTGGAGCAACGTAGCCGGCGACCTCGTTGTAGGTGGATTGCTTGCCGTAATCTGCAAACCAACTTTTGCCATAGGCATCTCGATGTTTTGGTGATAGGGAGTCGAAGCGAACTCGGTCGGTGTTGACATCGTCGATATCCACGACTTGCTCGGGATACTTACCGACGTTTCGGTTTGAGGATTCCGATGGTTGGTAAGTACCATGGCAAGAGGCGCAGGTTTTTTCGAAGACGACTTTTCCTCTGGAGGCTTTTTCGGCATCGACAGCCAAAGGGAACTTTGGTGGTCGGAGTTCTTCGAGAAATCGGTAGACTTCGCGAAAGTCTTTTTCCCAGTACCTGAATTTATCCGGGCCGTTTTGGCGAACGAGCATAAATTGCATGAGCCCTTTGTGACCTTTTTCCGCAAAGCCATCGATGTACAAATGGGACTTACGGTAAAAGTGCCACCAGGGTGGAGCATCCATATCGTGGTGGTTCATGGGGGCGGGAATGCGATTGGTTTGCACGTTCAGATCCGCGTCTCGGAAGTTCATCAAGGCGACCCCGAACATGACGGCATTGCTTGTGCCGTTGGTGGTTCCCAGTGGCATGACCATGGAGCCAAGATCCATATGGGCAAGGGGTTTACCGAGTTTGATTTTGGCTTTTCGAACTTGTTCTGTCAGGGATTCAAGTGCGTAGGTGGAATTGGGTGCCCCTGGATAGCTGGTTCCGTATAGGGAGCCACCATGGCAGGCAAAGCAGTTCATCACGTACTGCTGTTTGGAAGTGACGACATACTGCAAGGGTTTTTTAGGGTCGTTTGGACGTGGGGAAAGACCATGGGCAAGCCAGGTTGCTTGACGGGTTCCCCGTGGTAGTTCTTGATCCAGGAAAGGCCATCGATGATCCAGAGCGTCGAGGCTTTTGAGGACATCTTCATCGAAGTCAGCAGGAAGATAGACGTTTTCGGTTAGTCGCTCAAAGCCGGCTTTGGCTTTCCATGACATCGAAGCCTCGAGTGCCTTGTACTGATTTTCGAGGCTTTCTTGGATCTCATGGCGATGCTTGGTGCGAGACTCGACGAACTGGCTGAGGCTTTCATGCGGATCAGCAGCACTTGCGGTTGCCAGCAGGGTGCAGCCACCGGCGATGGTAAAGCCGACGATCGCACTTTGGAGTTTTAGCCCAAGCATGAGCATTTCTGTGGGATCCTGGGGGAGAGTTTCTTTGACATGTTGTTCCGTTGTATCATAGCAATCCGAAAAGATCGGGAGCAAATTCAACAAAACTCGCAGTAGGCTTGGGAAGTTTACCGAATCGCCTTAGAATGGCGGGTTTTAACCGGACGGGTCGAATTTTGGTTTGGACACACAGGGTAAATAGGTAGATGCGAGTATTAGTCGTCGGTAATGGTGGGCGCGAGCACGCTTTGGCTTGGAAAATCTCCCAGAGTCCTCGGCTCAAGCGGCTATGGATCGCACCGGGGAACGCCGGGACGGCCTTGGAGGGGGAAAACGTTCCAATATCGGCTGACGATATTGCTGGGATAGTGCGTTTTTCCAAAAAGGAATCGGTCGACTTGGTCGTCGTAGGCCCTGAGTTGCCGCTGACTTTGGGGTTGGTCGATGCGCTTGAGCAGGAAAAGATCCGTGCATTTGGTCCGAGCAGAGCTGCCGCTCAGCTCGAAGGGAGCAAGGTGGCTTGCAAGCAGACATTGCGTAAGGCTGACGTACCGACGGCCGAATATCAGGTCTTTCAGGATGCCGACAGTGCGACCCGGTACGTTAAAGCCAGGTATCCTGGTGAACGGGACAAGGCTCCTTTGGTGGTCAAGGCAGATGGTTTGGCAAGTGGCAAGGGAGTTATCGTCTGTTCGCGGCGTGAGCAGGTGCTCGAGGCGATCGATCGGATGGGGCGTAAGATGGAGTTTGGCAAGGCGAGTTTACCTATGGTTATCGAGGAGCGTCTCGATGGGCAAGAGGTAAGCGTATTGGCGATCACCGATGGCCGAACGATTCTGCCTTTGCCTCCGGCTCAGGATCACAAGGCGGCTTTCGATGGCGATCAAGGTCCCAACACCGGTGGAATGGGAGCGTATTCTCCCACACCGATTATCGATGCGGAGCTTTTGGAAACCGTCGAGGACAAGATTTTGGTGCCGACGATTCATACCATGAAGCGGAGTCGCAAGCCGTTTCGTGGTGTGCTCTATGCGGGATTAATGTTGACGTCTAATGGACCTAAGGTCCTCGAGTACAACGTCCGTTTTGGAGATCCGGAGTGCCAGCCGATCTTGATGCGGCTCAAGAGTGATTTGCTGGATATTCTCGAAGCGACCGTCGATGGTCGACTTGGCGAGATCCAGCCACCGGAGTGGGACACAAGGCCTTCGATATGTGTGGTGATGGCAAGCGCCGGTTATCCGGGCGAGTATAGCAAAGACCAAGAGATCACCGGATTGGATCGAGCCTCGGGCGTGGCGGATGTGAAGGTATTTCATGCCGGTACGAGCCTCAAGGATGGCAAGGTAGTGACGGCAGGTGGGCGGGTTCTGGGCGTGACGGCCCTTGGCGAGAGTCTAGCGATTGCCAAACTCAACGCTTACACGGCCGTCAAGGAGATTCGCTGGCCTGGGGCTTGGTGCCGCAAGGACATCAGCGACAAGGCCGCCGAGCATTTGTTGTCATCGAGTGCCAAGGCTGATTAAACGTCGAGGTTTCGGACATCGAGAGCATGTTTCTCGATGAACTCGCGTCGAGGTTCGACTTTATCACCCATCAGTACGCGGAACATTTCATCAGCGGCAGCCGCATCGGTCAGTTCGATTTTGACCATGGTACGGTTATGCGGATCGAGGGTAGTTTCGCGGAGTTCTTCGGCGTTCATTTCACCGAGACCTTTAAAGCGGGTGATGGTCAATCCGCGTCGTCCGCTTTCTCGGATCGCAGGGAGAAGTTCTCGAAGATCTTCGATCCCGATTAGGTTCTCTTCGCGTTGGAGGTAGAAGCGTGAGTCGGTCGCACCGGTTCGTTCTTTTGGAATCAGGTCGGAGATAGCGAATCCGTGCTGGGCGAGTTCTTGGAGTCCGGCGTTGATGGTTCGGACTTCGAAGATTTCCGAGATATGAGCCGACTTGGGTGAGGCCTCATCACTCGATGGTTCGGAGTTGACGATCAGTGGCGTTTCGCTCGAGGTGCTCTCGACTCGAATTTTTCGCCGAACAAGAAATTCGTCGAGTTTATCGCGGGTGACAAACCAGTGGTCTTCGGGTCCCAGATCCAGGTGGAAAACCGGGAGTCGTTTGGTTTCGGGATCCATTCTTTCGGCGTGGACTTTGAGTGAGATTCCGCGTCGTTCGAGGGTCAATATCGCTTCTTCGAGCGACGATAGGGTACGGCAAAGCGATTGCATGCGATCGCCTTCGACTTTTGTGCCGTCTTCGCGAACCAGGGTGCTATCGCCGAGTCCTTTTTCGAGGAGTTGGGTTTTCATTTCCTCTTCGGATTGGACGTAGTATTTCTCTTTTTTGCCTCGAACGACCCGATACAGGGGTGGTTGAGCGAGGTAGACGTGTCCGCCTGCGACGAGTTGGTACATTTGGCGGTAGAAGAAGCAAAGCAGGAGGGTGCGGATGTGGGATCCATCGATATCCGCGTCGGTCATGATGATGATTCGGTTGTAGCGTCGTTTGGCGATGTCTTGATCGTCACCGATTCCAGACCCAACGGCTTGGATGATGCTCATGACTTCTTCATTTGCCAGAACTTTGTCTTCGCGGCTTTTGTAGGCGTTGATAATTTTTCCGCGTAGTGGCAGGATGGCTTGGGTTTCACGAAAGCGTCCGCCTTCGGCGCTTCCGCCTGCGGAGTCACCTTCGACGAGGTACAGTTCGCATTCCTCCATTTTGTTGCTGATACAATCGCGGAGTTTTCCGGGCAGACCACCGCCACCGAGGGCATCTTTTCTTTTTCTCAGGGCGTCTTTTGCTTTGCGGGCCGCTTCGCGTGCTTCGGCAGCGAGCATCCCTTTGCGAACCAAAAGTTTGGCCGTTTTCGGGTTTTCTTCGAGGTATTTTGAAAGACCGTCACCTACGGCGGTATTGATGACGCTTTCGACATCGGAGTTACCGAGCTTGGTTTTGGTCTGACCTTCGAATTGCGGGTGGGGTACACGAACGGAGATCACGCAAGTGAGACCTTCTCGGAAGTCGTCCCCCGTGGGGGTGAGATCTTTGAACATATTTTCTTTTTTGCCGTAGTTGTTCAAAGTTCTTGTCAGCGCGGCTCGGAAGCCCGATACGTGAGTTCCGCCTTCAAGGGTATGGATGTTGTTGGCGTAGGATTGAAGTGTTTCGGTGTACTCTTCGGAGTATTGCAGGGCGATGGTATATCCGATGGTGTCTTTGGTTCCATCGATGACGATCACATCCTTGTGAACCACATCGCTTGCTCGGTTGAGGAACTCGACGAACTCCTCGATTCCTCGTTCGTAGTGGAACTCGTCCCCTAGATTGCTGCGTTCATCGCGAACTTTGATACGAACACCGCTGTTGAGAAACGCGAGTTCTTGGAGTCGTTTAGCCAGTGTGTCGTAGACGAACTTGGTGTTTGGGAAAATCTGCGCATCGGGTTTGAAGGTTGTTTTCGTGCCTCGCTTGCTCGACGCACCGGCTTCGCGAACTTGGCCTGTAGCTACGCCGCGCTCGTAGGACTGCGTCCACATTTTTCCGTCTCGGTGGACTTCGACCTCGCACCATTGGGAGAGGAAGTTGACGACCGTCACACCCACACCGTGGAGACCGCCGGAGGTTTGATAAGCCTTCTTCTCGAACTTGCCACCAAACTTCAAAACGGTCATCACACCTTCGAGGGTGCTGATCTCGCGTCCCATTTTTTCGGACAGATCGGCGTGTCGTTCGGCGGGGATTCCGCGTCCGTCGTCCTCGACGGTGACCGAACCATCTGCATTGATCGACACCGAGACGCTCTTAGCAAAATCCGCCATGGCTTCGTCGATCGAGTTGTCGACGACTTCATAGACAAGGTGATGAAGGCCTTTGAGGGTCGTGTCACCGATATACATCCCAGGGCGGGCGCGAACGTGTTCGAGGTCGTTGAGAAATTTCAGATCCTCTGCGTTGTAATCGCTACGATCCAACCCCAAGCCTTCTTCGGTAGCCGGGGGTGTTTGATCTTCGTTTGGGTTGCTCATCGGTAATCCTAGTTTGCAGTCTTGATAACTCGCGTCTTTTGGCTCGCGTCTTTTGGCTCGCGTCATTTCGACCCGAGCTATCTTGCAAGTCGATCCTGGTATTGTATCAGAAATGGTTTTTTTGGGTCATGTCCAAGTCGGCTGATGAGGTAGAAATGCTCGTTTTTGAGCGTTTACAAATGATACTTTTTCGACTTGACCATTAGTCGCTTAGTCCTATGATAACCGGACGTCGGATTAAGGACTAACCTGGTAGGTGAGCGATGTAGCAACTCGATTTGACGAGTAGGCATTGAACAAGACCGACTGGGTTGATTGTGTCAATCGTTGCCCCGAGATTTTCACGGATGTCCTTAAAGAAAAGGTAGCATTTTTTACTCTAAGGCAGCGATCGGGTTCCGCGATACGAGCGAGTAATAATCTACTGCGAAAGGGAGTTTGCGATACGCTCCGGTGTCCTCCCTGTGGCTTCCGACGACAAGTTCGCTCGATCGTAGATTTTTTGTTGAGCTAAACTTTTACCGAATTGAACTAACGGCAAGATTCTTAAGTTTCTTGCTCGAAATGCTGAATCTAGTAGGAGACCCATGCAATGATCGATTCCGATCGTTTTATTACACTTGATGATCTCGTTGAAAGCGTTCCGGAAGTTTTAGTCCGCGAGGCAGAAGAAAAAATGAACTCCGCTCAGAGTGCGGTGGAAGAAGTCAATTATTCAATTAAGGATCCTTTTAGTATGTCTAAAGAACTCAGTAAAGCCCAACGGATTCGCCTGTACATGGAAAACAATCCGGAGGCTAGGAACAGAGATGTCGTCGAGGCTTTACAGCAATTCAGCGTTACTGCTGCCGATGTTGCCAACGTCAAGAGCATCGCCAAGCGTCAAGGTGGCAATGGATCTGTTGTTCGAAGTGAGCCTTCTGCACCGAGCGTCGGAAAGAAAGCTTCCCTTGCAAACACCGGGATGACCAATCCAGGTGCAAGCATCACCTTGCCAGAGCTTGAAGCAGGGGTGGCGTTTGTCAAAACTGCCGGCTCGATCATGAGAGCCAAACACTTGCTGATCATTATCGAGCAGATCAAGGCCTGCTAACTGTCAGTGATTCTCAGGATGCTCGGTGGTGGAAACTCTCTGCGGCTCGCAGCGTGTTATCTAGCAACATTGCGATCGTTAATGGTCCTACACCACCGGGTACCGGAGTAATCGCCGAAGCAACTTGGCAGACCGATTCAAAGTCGACATCTCCAACAAGCCTATCACCGAGCCGATTGATACCTACGTCGATGACCACCGCTCCAGGCTTGACCATCTGGGCAGTGATGAAGTTGGGCTTGCCGATCGCGACAAGAAGTACGTCGGCGAGTCGAGTGATCGCAGGCAAGTTCAGGGTCTGGCTGTGGCAACAAGTCACCGTTGCATTGGCGTTGCTCGGACCACTTGGACCGGATTTTTGAAGGCACATGTTGACCAGCGGTTTTCCCACAATATCGCTGCGGCCTACCACGACAACATGCTTTCCGCAAATCTCAAAACCGCTGCGGTCAAGCAGCTGCAGTACCCCATGGGGGGTGCAAGGCAGGAAACGCGGACGGCCTTGCGTCATGAGCCCTACGTTCTCGGGCGAAAATGCATCGACATCCTTCGAAGGATCGATCCGATCGAGCACGAGGCGAGAATCCAGATGGTCGGGCAATGGTAGCTGAACCAATATGCCATGCACACTTGGGTCTTGGTTGAGTCGATCGAGTGTCTCTAAGAGACAAGCCGTCGTCGTCGAGGCATCAAGCTTGAGCACTTGACTGTCGATGCCAGCTTTTTGGCACGCGATTTCCTTGTTTCTGACATAGACCTGACTAGCCGGGTCTTGGCCTACCAAAACCGCAACTAATTTTGGGCTCGTTCCGAACTTTTCTCGAAAGGCAGAAACCCGCTGCGCTACTTCCTGCCTGATGGTCATTGCAATTCCCTTGCCATCGAGAATTCTAGCAGTCATAGGAAGATTGGCCTCCGGGCGATGTAGGATCGATTTTGCTTAATATACCAAGCCGTATGGTCGAGTTATAGTCTGGCAGTCGTATCTCGCGAAGGGGCCTTTGAGCTAGATTCCCTGCGGGTGCATTCGCTAAACTTTGCGGGTAAGCTTTTTGTTAAGCCCATCAGATCTGTGCCCCGCTGAGTTCTTTGGATGAAGGAGGGTGCCTGACATTTCGGACCACGACAACTAAAATCCCTCATCACTCAGATCCCCAATTCATCGCTAAAAAAGTACCCCATTGAACTATGTCGGAAGATTCGATAACACCAGCCAACGCCGATACGAACACCCAGCCAAAGCTCAGCGCCGTTGAGCTGATCAAGGATCAGAGCCGTTACTTACGCGGTACGATCGGATCGGAACTATTGGCCGATTCGAATCATTTCGGCAAAGACGATCTTCAGTTGCTCAAGTTCCATGGAACTTATCAGCAGGATGATCGCGAGCAGCGCAAGAGTTCTGGTGAGTCGGGTAAGTCCGAGAAAGAGTACAGCTTCATGGTTCGCACGAGGATCCCGGCCGGGATCATGACGGCCCAGCAGTTGCTGGCTCATCTGGATTTGTGCGATTCGATCGGTAACTCGACGCTCAAGATCACCACCCGCCAGGGGTTGCAATTGCATGGGATCCTCAAAAAGGATCTTCGCCAGTGCATGCAGACGATCAATCAATGCATGCTGACAACCCTTTCAGCATGCGGGGATGTCAATCGCAATACCATGGCTTGCCCGGCCCCGTACACCGACACGGTTCGAGCCACGGTCCAAAAACTTGCGCAAGACATTTCGGATCATCTTTCGCCTCAGACGAAGTCCTACTACGAGTTGTGGCTCAAGGATTTAACCAGTGGCCAGGAGACACTCGAGGGTGGAAGCGACCAGACAGTTGAACCGATTTATGGCAAGACCTATTTGCCTCGCAAGTTCACCAATTGCCTTGGGTTCATCGCGGTAGTTAGGGATGGTCATGTAATCGGTTACAACGTTCTTGTAGGGGGAGGACTTGGGGTTACCCCTAGCGCTAAGAAAACCTTCCCACGCTTGGCAAGCCGCATGGCATTTGTCAGTCCTGAGCAAGCCGTTGGGGTCGCCGAAGCGGTGGTGAAAGTTCAGCGGGATTTCGGTTACCGGGACGATCGAAAGCGAGCCAGGCTAAAGTACCTTGTGCATGACGAAGGAATCGAGTGGATGCGGCACAAGGTCGAGGAGTATTATGGATCGAAGCTCAAGGATTGCACGGCCGACGATGTCGTTGAGCATCGCGATCACATGGGATGGGACGAGCAAGGTGATGGGCGTTGTTTTTACGGCTTTAACGTGGAAAACGGCCGTCTTTACGACGATCAGCAAAGAGCTTGGAAAAAGGCGCTTCGCGAGATATGCGAGGAGTTCCAACCCGAGATTCGTCTGACGGCCCATCAAAGCGTTCTTTTCTGCAACTTGGATCAAAACGCCAGGCCAAAACTTGAGGGGATCCTCAAGAAGCGGGGATTGCCACTTACCGAAGAGATCTCCAATGTGCGACGTTGGTCGATCGCTTGTGTGGCCTTGCCGACCTGCGGCTTAGCGATCACCGAGAGCGAGCGGGCTTTGCCAGGGGTGATCGATGTGATGGAAAAGAAGCTCACGGAGTTGGGTTTGGACAAGGAGCTCTTTACGGTTCGCATGACCGGATGTCCCAATGGTTGCGCAAGACCTTACAACGCGGACATCGGATTGGTTGGCAAGGCCAAGGGCAAGTACACCGTTTACGTTGGTGGAACTCGATTAGGCACAAGATTGGGATTTATCTACAAGGATCTAGTTCCGCTCGAGAGCATCACCGATAGCTTGGAGCCCTTGTTCAAGGCTTTTGGTGATCAAAGGAGCCAGTCCGAATCGTTTGGCGATTGGTGCGCAAGGCTGGGGCTTGAGAAGCTCCAAGCGATCGTTTAATTAAAAACAAATCCATCCAAGAGCGAATCGGCATCCGTGCCAGGAATCGCTGCTGGATGGAAAGTTTTGCCAGACAGTTTTGCCAGGGTGTCCAATGGGAGCTTAGTGCTCTTGGAGATCAAGCGACCTTGAGCTCAATGGTTTCGGATTGACCCCATCGGGACAGGACCCCCTGGATGAACTCTTCAAAAATTTGGCCGTCCAGGGCGCTTGCAGCCGTGGACTCTGGGTGGAATTGGCAACCGACAACGAACCAGTTATCCAGTCGACTCTCGATCCCTTCGATCACTCCGTCTTGACATTTGGCAGTGACTTTGAAGGAATCTGCGAGTCGATCGATGGCCATATGGTGTCTGGAAGTGACTCGAATTTCACCTTCCCCGTAAACGCGTCCTAGGATCGATTTTGGATCGACGACCAGAGAGTGGCGGTGATTAGGGTCTTGGGGATCTAAGTGGGGCAAGGCGTTGGGAAGATCGATTGGGATGTGGTAGAAGAGATTTCCCCCTTCGATGATATTGATCAGTTGCATGCCTGCTCCGATGGCCATGAGGCTCATTCGACGCTTGGAAATTTCCATGGCGAGTCTGCGGTCGAAGTCTTCGCGACGAGGATCCATCGGTCGAACCGAGCTGTGGAGCATGTAACCGTCGCGACGTGGATCCAGATCGGCTCCACCGACCAAGACGAATCCGTCGAGGGTATCCAAGATCGAGTCGATGCTATCGAGGTCGTCGGTTGGAGGAAGGACCACTGGTATCCCACCAGCCTTGCAGATTGCATCGAAGTATCCGGCGGCTAGAAATGCGTAAGCTGGAGTGCCTTGGTGCGATCCTCGGTAATCGCAATTCATTCCAATCAGGGGCTTGCGTGCCATTCCAGAGTTCTCCTGGTTTGATGAGTGACAAGTTTCGCAAGCTTTCGTGGAGCTCTTGTTGGCTGAATCCATTCAGCCGAGCGACTTGCGAGAGGGGCGTAAGTTAGGGAATCTCGGGGGTCGAATCAAGCTTCTCACCAGATTTTGCGTAGGCAGCAAATGCTAGCTCTAGATCGAGTGCTAGCATAAACCCAAGGAATCTTTTGCAGATGGGAATGAGTCGAGCGTCGCATGGGGTTTGAGTCGCTAGAATAGATCGATGCTTCGGAGGGGTTTAACCGATACTTAGGGCAAGCCTTGGGATCGCGAAAACCCACAAAAACCCAATGAAAAGCCCATATATCCGCGAAAGCTTGATGAACTCTATGAGCTCTGAAACGACTCCTGATTTCGACCGGCAAGAGTTTGTTCCACGGTTGACCGATGCGATTGTGGCCAGTTATGGATCGACCAATCGAATCCACCACTTGGGTCATTGTCCACTGCCTAAATACGAGGTGGTCATCGAGATCTTAGAGGATTTCAAGGATCTGTTTTATCCTGGTTTCCGAAGGCGTGAGGGACTTCATACTTCGAATGTCGCTTACTATGTCGGCAATTTGGTCGATTCGCTTCTTGCGAAACTTTCCAAACAGATCACCAGGGCGCTGATCCATGCTGATCGAGTCAATCATGCGCCCACCGAGGGGTGCAATGAGATGGCCGATTACGAGGCTCGAGGCGAGCTTATTTCTAAGCAGTTGCTTGAAAAAATCCCGGCTATTCGGCAAGTTTTGTCGAAGGACGTGGAGGCTGCGTTCGCGGGGGATCCGAGTGTTAGCAACCGAGATGAGATCGTGTTTTGCTTTCCAGGATTGGAGGCTGTGACGATCTATCGCATCGCTCACGAGTTGGTTCGACTGAAGGTTCCCTTCATCCCAAGGATGATGAGTGAATGGGCTCACAAGCAGACCGGGATCGATATCCATCCTGGGGCTCGAATCGGCGAATATTTTTTCATCGATCATGGAACGGGCGTCGTCATCGGTGAAACGTGTTCGATCGGAAATCACGTAAAAATTTACCAAGGTGTGACGCTTGGCGCGTTGAGTTTTGCGACCGATGCGAACGGGGAGTTGGTCAGGGGGACCAAGCGTCATCCGACGATTGAAGATCATGTGGTGATTTACGCCAATGCGACGATCCTTGGGGGGGGTACGACGGTGGGTCATCACAGCATCATAGGCTCGAGCGTATGGGTCACTGCCAGTGTTGCACCGCACACGACTGTTGTATTGGAGAAGCCGAAAGTGAGAATTCGAAACGGAACCATCGACGACTCTTTGATGGATTTGAATTACCAAATCTAGGAAACCGAAGGCTCTTGCAGATCCCCTTTTGCTTGCCGACTGTTACAATCTGTAACAGTTCTGTCGAGGCCCTTGGCCAGTTTTTTGATCCCTGACGGCTTGTTGTAATGAACACTACGAAACCCGCCGTACCGCCCCCAACCCCGCTTGTGCAAGCCAGACGAGGCGGAGGAAATTTTTGGTGGCTAGCGATCCTGCTGCTTGCCTGTTTGCTGCTGCTATTTCTGCCGAATCCCAAAGAGAGCTCTCCGATCGACTATAGTTTTTTCCTCGAACAGCTTCAGAGGGAAAACATCCAGCGACTGACGATTTATCCCAGCGGTGCTGAAGGAACGTTTATCGTCGCTCCCGAGCAGCCGGTGACTTACGATGCATCGGGCCAGAAGATCACTCCCAAGGCCACTGCGAATGGTTCGGTGGCCCGTTTATCGGAAAACTTCCGCGTCGCATTGCCAGCCGAAGGCGAGGTGCGCAAGGATCTTTTCGAGCGATTGGAAGAGATACGAATTGCCACTTCCACTTCGGCCCAAGGTGGTGAAGCTAACGGCAAGCAGACCTTCGTTTACGATGTGGTACCAGCGTCGGATTCGAGTTCGCTTTACATGTTGTTTTCGCTTGCGTCGCTGGCCCTCTTAGGCGCGGGCATTTACATGCTCATGAGACGCTCAAGAGACAACATGATGGGGGGAAATTTCTTAAATGGTTTTACTCGCTCGACGGCCAAGCGATTCGAACCGTCCGACCAAGCGATCACCTTTGAGGATGTGGCCGGTCTAGAGGGGGTCAAAGCGGATCTCAAAGAGATTGTCGAGTTTCTCAAGTCACCCGAGAAATTCCAGAAGCTCGGCGGGAGAGTTCCAAAGGGTGTGCTGCTCAATGGGCCTCCGGGAACCGGTAAAACGCTCTTGGCAAGGGCCATTGCGGGCGAAGCGGGGGTCGCTTTTTACTCGGTCAATGGGAGCGAGTTCATCCAGATGTTCGTCGGGGTTGGAGCCTCGCGAGTGCGGGATTTGTTTGCAACGGCCAAGCAAAATGCACCTGGAATTATCTTCATCGACGAGATCGATGCGGTCGGTAGGCAGCGTGGCGCCGGGCTCGGTGGAGGGCATGACGAACGAGAGCAGACTCTCAATCAGATCCTGAGCGAAATGGATGGTTTTTCTCCAACCGAATCGGTGATCGTCGTAGCATCCACGAACCGTCCCGACGTCCTGGATCCGGCACTGCTTCGACCAGGCCGCTTTGATCGTCATATCACTGTCGGAAGGCCGACGCTCAAGGGTCGAGAGGAGATCTTAAAAGTTCATGTCCGAGATGTGCCTTTAGACACCGATGTGGATTTGAAACGCTTGGCCGAGGCCACCGTGGGCCTTACGGGTGCAGATCTTCGCAATATCGTCAATGAGGCCGCATTATGGGCGGCGCGTCAGGACAAAAAGAGGGTCTACATGTCCGACTTCGATTACGCCAGAGACAAGGTGCTCATGGGTGCCAAACGAGAAGAAGTCATGGCTCCTGCCGAGAAGGCCAAGACGGCTTATCATGAGGCTGGGCACACCCTAGCGGCTTGGTTCCTCACGGGTGCACAAAGGGTTCATAAGGTGACGGTGATCCCTCGCGGTCAGTCTCTAGGGAGCACCCAAATCCTCCCCTCGGAGGACCGCATGAACATGTCTGAATCCGAGGTCAAAGACCAGTTGATTGTGCTCTTGGCAGGTCGGGCCGCCGAGCAGATCATTTACGCAGAGACAAGCGTTGGAGCTGAAAACGATCTTGAGCGAGCCACCACGTTGGCCCGTCGGATGATTTCCCATTGGGGGATGAGTCATAAACTTGGCCCGGTTTCCTTCAAGCTTTCTGATAGCGATCCGTTCCTTGGTCGAGAGATGCATCAGCAACGTCAGTTCAGTGAAAAGACCCAAGAAATCATCGATGGAGAAATCGGAGAAACGCTTAGAATCGCCGACAAAGCCGCACTTGAACTTCTTCAGAAGCATCGCGATGCGCTCGAACAACTCAAAGATGCACTGGTCTCTCGCGAAGAGCTCGATGAAAAAGAGATTCGAGAACTTATTGGGCCTAGCGTCCACAGGCCCGAAGTTTCTTTAGAAGAAACTCAACTCAGCGACTCGACCGCATCGGTCGTTTCGGATCAGTAATCGTCATGTCCAAGAAAAAGTCCAAGAAGACCAGGATCGAATTTCGCAAAGGGCATCAAGGTCAGCGGCGAGAACGAGGACTGACCGAAAAATACGCCAACTCACAAGACGACATTGACACACAAAACTCCCAACGCATTTCAGGCAAGGGAGATCTGACGCGGCATCGGACCGTCAAGGCCGATCTGATCGATCCAGAGCATCGCGATGGCATGCAATCGATTCAGATGGAAGCCTCCGAGTCGACCATCGCAGGACGAGTCATCCGTGTCCACGGGCTTGAATCGATCGTCGAGCTTTCCGACGGCAGCCTGCTGCGGTGTGCCGTCCGGCGAGTGCTCAAAAACCTATCCACCACACAAAGGCATGTGGTCGTCACCGGTGATTCTGTTCGGGTCGAGCCCCACGCAGGCAACCAGGGGTGGATTGTAAGAATTGAACCTCGCAATTCGGAATTGTGTCGGACCAGCAAGAATCGTCGACACGTGATCGCATCGAATATCGACCAGATCATGGTCGTAACCAGCGCTGCTGAGCCATCGATCAAACCGAATCTAATCGACCGGATCTTGGCAACCGCCGAGCAAAATGGGATTGAGGCGGGGATATGCATCAACAAATGCGATTTGATCGCTCCGGAAAAGCTACAGCCGCTCATCGGCTCTTACGCTCAGATGGGGTACCGAGTTTTTATGCTCAGCGCCATGCAAGGCTGGGGTATCGAGCACTTGGATGCCTGGATCCGTGGTCGATCCAGTGCGGTCATCGGCCAAAGCGGTGTCGGCAAATCGAGCCTTTTGAATTGTCTCATCCCAGGGCTCTCGCAGCGTGTGCAGGCAGTGAGCCTGGAGAATCAAAAGGGCAAGCATACGACGACGACAGCCGAGTGGTTTCGAATCGATGCGGAGACTTCGATCATCGACACTCCTGGCATTCGCCAGTTTCAACTTTGGGATATCGTACCGGCAGAGCTTACAGGACTCTTTCGCGATCTAAGGCCGTTTGCATCGCACTGCCGTTACCCAGACTGTTCTCATCACCACGAAGACACCTGTGCAGTCAAAGACGCCGTGGCAGATGGCAGGCTAGATCCAAGGCGTTACGAAAGTTATCTTCAGATCCTCGATGCACCTGCATTTGCGTCCGACGATGCCGACGATACGCCTTGGCATGAAGAGCTTGAGTAATTGGCAATTCAGGCTTTAGACCTGGGTACCCTCAGACAAAGCCCCACTTCATGCGGAATCATTAGAGACGGATTCCTCGACAGGTAGCGGCCAACTGGTGGAGATCAGGCAACCACCAAGTGTTCCTCGTTGGATACTGACGGTCCCTCCATGCTGCTTGAGCGATCGATCGACGATTGCAAGACCGAGACCTAAGCCGGTGTAGGCGACAGCCGATTCGCGGGGAGATTCGGTTTCCAATCGAAAAAATGGTTTCAGGATTTCGTTTCTATGCTGCTCGGGTATTCCTGGTCCATCGTCCTCGATCTGGACACAGACGTTTTGCTGCTCGGATTGGAAAACATGGATCCGAACCGTCGTCTTGGCATAACGAACCGCGTTGGAAAGCAGGTTTCTTAGGACGCGATGAAAGATGGTTCTATCCGCGTAGAGATCTGTGCAAACGATCGGGCCGGGATAAACCCATTCGAACTTCAAGTGTGGGTATTCCACCTCAAATAACTTGAGCATGGGGATGAGCCCGGGTTGGATTTCGATCCATTCGAGTTTCTTCGCAGGTGAGTCGTCCTCATTTTGCACGTATGCGAGGACTTCTTCGACGATCTCATCAAGGTTGTCAATTGATTGGCGAACGACCGACATCCTTGATTCTTTAAGCTCGGGATCTTTAGAGGTATTCAATAATTCCACAGCAAATCGGATACGCGACAATGGGGTTCGCAACTCGTGAGAGATCGCTTGGAGCAGTTCCTTTTTGGAACGGATCGAATTTTCAGTTTTAATAGCCATGGCATTGAACGCACTGGCGAGAATTTTAGATTCTCCTGCATTCGATTCATCGACACGGGCCCCAAAGTTACCTTGGGCGATCTTTTTCGCTGCAAGCTCGATGCTTCGAAATTTATTTGAAACGTTATAAACCAGCCATCCTGCGGCCCCTAGAACGATCAAGAACCAAATGATCATCGCTTTGGTCATCGTTCGCTCAGCCAACTTCTTGACTTTGAGCAAAGGTCCAACGCTCAATACCTCGTTTCTATCTTGCAAAAGCATGGAAACGAAGTATTCGCCAGAGGAATCATAGAACAAAGTGGGGCTGTTAATGGCGAGTCGCTGCTGCGCTTCCAAAGGGATCGAATCCCTTTTGAGCAATCGCGATTGCACCCCAAACTCCGAAGAAAACCTCTCAAGAAGTGCATCAGGGTCGTTTGTCAAAGCGATCTTACCAGAGAGCATCCGAAGCCATCCGACAGTTTCGTCCTCAATGAACCCATTGGTTTTTTCTGCGATCGGGCCCAGACGCAAATAACTTTCTGAGTCGATGCGGACGCCCAGGTAATCGATGATTTCATCGCGATACAAACATACGAAGCCATTGCGTTGATCCAATTGCCATCGCTCTTGAGCGTTTAGCTCTCTTGATGATCTGATTTCCAGAGGAGACATCAAATCTTTTTGCATCGCGCCCAAGTCGTCTTTCCGCTGCTGTGGATCCACAGTCGCAAGTTCCGCAGCGATCAGCCGCATGCCTCCGAGGTGCACCTCGGATAAGCCAGCAACAACACGCTGTCGATCGCTGAAGACCTGGCCCTCGAGCAATCGGTAAAAGGTCCATCGGCCAGCCAGAAAGACCAATACGACGATCGCAGCAAACTTAATGAATAGTCGTATCATGATGTCAGAGCCAACACATCGGAATCTCGCTTAACCGCTGCATTGGCGTCCGTCGCTTTCACAACCTGAGCAAGCTTCAAATCGCGTTTTACCAGAAGCACGGTGTTCATCGACCTAGTCCCACAGAGTGACATTGATTGCTTTCTTGCCATTTTTGGAAAAGGATGGTGTTTCCGTTACGCATGGCAGAAGTGTTATACCACTTCCGCTGGCGGTTCTTCAGGTGTTATCGTGGTTGAAATCTCAGCTTTTTCTTACTCGTGCTCGGATGATGGGGATTGCATAGCGGAATTGTAACGAATTATTACCCCATCAAGATGATCGATTGCGCTGTGCCGTATACATTCAAAGCCAGACGCTGGCGCTAGTCGGCTAACGTCAAACAGCAACGCCTTCTTCTAGGATTTCGCATCAGCGATTATCAGTGTTCATCAGTGGTCGGATTTTCTGCAAAGCGAATATCAGTGTCCATCAGCGGTTGAAAAAACAGCCTTACGCGCGGTCTTACCCCCTCTATCCCCCCGCCCTTTCTCCCCCAGCCAAAGCCCTGGGGGCGAAAGGGGGCCAAGCGGCTTCAGGCTTCAGGCTTCAGGCTTCAGTAAAACAGCCAAACAGCCCTACGCGCTTGATGGTACGTTCCGCGGTTGGTGGTTGTTCTTGGTGCGATCCATGCATAGCGACTGTGTCCGGAATCAATAAAAATTCCGATCGCGCGCAACCGCTTCACGTACCCTACGCGCTGCATTAGCGTTCATCAGTGTCCATCAGCGGTTCAAAGAAACAGCCTTTAGATAAACGGGTGATGATCCTCAGATTCTCCGTGGGGATCCAAGTGGCCTGAGCGATTGATCGCCAAAAGGATTCGGATCGTCACAATTAAGCTCAGGACAAAACCACCGAGTCCTATGAGAGAAAGATCTTTTAGTCCCATCGGTCCGCCTTGGGTAAATAACAGCGGCGGCACCTCGGAGGCCATGAGTATGGATGAGCCCAGCAGTAAAGAGCTTGTCAGTAGTCCCAAGACGAGGCGGTTGATCGATGGGTTGAGTCCTCGGTGGGAAAGATGGACATCGAGTTTGCCGCTTTGAACCAGCTCCATAAGCGAGCTGATTTGGCTCGGTAGTTTTTCCACAAGCGATTCGACTTCGATGTAGAGCCTTCGCATCCTGCGAGCTTGTCGCCAAGGGGATAATCGGTTGCGCCAGAGTTTTTTGAACATCGGCTCGATGGCTTCAAGCAAACTAAACTTTGGGCTGGTTTGGCTGATGGTTCCCTGGAGGGTCACCAGAGTCTTGATCAGCATTCCCATCTGGCCGGGCAGGACGATACGGTGACGGTGCAGGATATCGGTTGCATCGTTGAGAGCAGTGGCCAGATCGATCTTCTCGATCGGTTGATTGCCATAGGTAGCGATCAGGTCTGTGATATCGTTCGAAAGCAGAGAGTCATCGATATTCTGCGGGACTTTGCCCACCCTTTTGACAATAGCAGTCAGCAGCGCGGAGTCCTTGAGCGAAAGAGCCCAGAGCATTTCCTCAATGTTGTCACGGAGGGTATCATCGATGCGGCCGACCATACCAAAGTCCAGGAGCCCAAGGGTTCCGTCGGCATCGATCAAGATATTGCCAGGATGAGGGTCGGCATGATACAGCCCTTTAACGAAGATCATCTCGACATACAGATCCGCGATCTTCCTAGCTAATTGCTCTCGATACTGATCGGAATACTTGCCTGGATTGCTCACCTCATTGATCGATTCACCGGTAAGCAAGCTCATGGTCAATACCCGAGCACTTGAGTGGCTCGGATGGGCTTTAGGGATCCGGATTCCTGGCTGTCGGCCAAAGGCCTCTTGAAACATGATCAAGTTGGCTTGTTCCTGCGTGAAACTCAATTCCCTTTTGAGAGATCTCGATAATTGACTGACGATTTCCCTGGGCCGCCAGACGGCAAGTTCTGGGATGCGTTCGGCCAAGCTTGCGAGACCCGCAAGAACTTCGAGATCCTCGTGGATCTTGGCTCGGATATTCTCATGCTGCACTTTGACAACCACTGGCGTGCTGTCGGCGAGTATTGCCGAGTGGGCTTGGCCAATGGAGGCTGAGGCCATCGCGATAGTTTCAAATTCCGCGAAAAGCTCTCGAATGGATCCTTTGAGTTCTGTCTGAATCGTCCTTTCGACGGCTTCAGGGGGATCTGCAGGAACGTTCGATTGGAGCAATTGCAATTCCCCAGCTTGGGCGCTTCCGACAAGGTCGGGGCGAAGCGAGAGGACTTGGCCAAGTTTGATAAACGTCGGTCCGAGTTCTGTAAGTGCCATCCTCACGCGAGCTTCGCGCGAGTAGCTCGATAGCGGAACACCTTGGTCATCCTTCATCCAATCGCGGATACTATCCAAGGGCAATCGAGAGAGCCAGTCGGCTAACCCATAACGGCGCAGGATCGAGATGATCTCGCGCCAGCGTTTGAGGTTCCGATAGTATCGGGGTATGGATGTGATTCTCATCGAGGGATGGGTGGATCCAAGTTTCCGTTGTTTGGAAGCGGAAATCCAGGAACCAGTTGTCCATTCTTAATTTTCTCTGCCATCTCGTCCGCGGCAGCTTGGAATTCCTCCAAGTTTAATTCGCCGATTGCCAGTTCAGTAGAAGATTCCTGTGTGGATGACGGATCTGGAGGTTGGTCGGTCCAAAGGAAGCGGAACAGGTTTCCGTAAAGTCTGATCATCATGAGGTTTTGACTAGGAACGAGCGTTTGGCGGAAGCTATCGCCACGGAAAGCTGGCAGATCGTGCTTCTGGTAAAGAAGCTTTCCGGTCCGCACATCGAGCAAAGCGATGCTTGTAAAGTCAAGTGGCATGCCACGGGCGTTTTTCTGCGTCAGTCGTCGGAGGAAGACGGCCGCTGGGGATTCTCGATTCTGATTCAATGGAAACATGAAATGCTTGACCCTCTGTGCCTTGTCCCAAACCAGTGATCCGTCTTCGAGTCGAATCGCAAAGAGTCGACCAGCACAAGGGGCTATCGATGGATCGGATTTGGCCGACGGTGAGACTTGGACATTGTCTAGTTCCAGAGAGCTTGCAAAGGGCATTACAAGCGCGATATCTCCGAAGACCTGAGCGCTGATGCTGCTGAACTTACCTTCGACCTCCGCTTGCAACTTCGTTTCGGTTCCTTTGGCAGCGTTCCAGTAGGTCATCGAGCCATCGGTTCGAAGAGCCAGGACGCCGACATCGCCGGCGATCGCAATTCTTGTATCGACCGTATGATCTGCGCTCAGGAGGACTTGGCCCGTAGCGGGTTCGACCAACCTGAGTTTCATCCGGCTAGCCTGATCGCCGCCGGACTGACGAGATGGGTGTAGCAACCATCGGTTGGCGATCGAAAGCAGTGGCGTCCAGCCTTCCAACTGAGATTTGATTTCTTCGACAACTTTGCCATCGCGATGGTCGATCTTTGTGATCTTGGAACCAGAGGCGTCAAGTGCGAACAGAGCCCCCTCCTTGCTGACGATCGATGCGTTGCGGAATCCTTGAAGGTTCCATTGGCGAGTTCCCAGCAGTGGATGGATACTCACGAGTTCATCGTCGGCTTGGACGACAACCCCCCAGCGAGAGACATCGACAACTCGGAAAGCTTTCTTTTGGACGACCAGTCCCCAGTTGTTGCGTTCGATGAGGTTGGAACGACCTCTTCCTGGGATCTGGGGATCGACCGATTCTTTTGCGAAACTGGTGCTCCAGAGTTGACCATCTTGCTGGCTTAGATTTGCATGGAACAGATCCAGAGCGACGAGTTGATCTTTGAGTTCGATGATCAAAATGCTGTTGACAGCATGAACCTTTGGGGGCGAGGAAAGGTCTTGTTTTTCCGTCTCCAAAAGATACTGGAGTTCCTCGCCGGTCTTGGGTTGAACCAGATAAAGCAAACCGCTCGTGAAGTACGCTTGCCATCCGGCGAAAGACTCCCCTTCCACCTTGCCGATTGGACAGACATTCGAGCCTTCGTAACCGGCTTGAAACTGTCCGTTGGCATTGAGTTCGACGTTCGATGTGGCTTGAACTGTCCCTTTGGGCCAAGAGCGATTTTGCCCATCGGATTTTTCTCGTTCCTTAAAACGCACGAGCATCGCGTTGGGGTCGTCGTACCTGAGGCTGCCAGTTGCGTTCTTACCACTGAGTTCCTTGGCGATCGCCAAGAACTTTGCATCATCTCTTTGGAGTTCGAGCCAGGACTTCATTGGGCGTTCACCCTTGAGATACAAGGTCGCCTTGGCTCTTTGTATCTCATCGGAATCGCTGATTTCTGGCTGGGCAATGCCGGGCGCACAAAGCAAATACTCTGCGTCGATCATGCTGCGATTACCTAAGGATTTCGCATAATCCAGACGGGCCTTTTGAGTAAAGGGTAAGCCTTCGAAATGTTGCAATCTCAGCCGCATGGTAGCTGGGTCTTGTTTTGCATCCAGTATTAGCCGGTCTAGGATTTTAGGCTTAAGGCTTTCCCAATCCCCTTGGGGTATGTTTTGAGCAAGGCGAAAGAATTGGGTTGCAATCCAGGCGTCCTCGTGGATGGACCATCTGGCACCAGCATCGATGCTATTGCCATCCATGATTTGATTGATGCGTCTGGAGACGCGAGTATCGCTGAGCTCAAGCAACTTCTCAAAGGCTTGTGTCCATCTCTGTTGTTTTTCAAGTCCATAAATCAGGACCCGCAAATAGGTGGATTGGTCTAAGTCTCTGGTGACGGATTCAAAGCCTTGCACCTGATCGAAATACCGATCGAAATCGGTTTGAATGGCAATCATGGAGGCTTTGACAAGCGAACGACGGATTTCAAGATCCTCGGGCGCAAGTTGCTTGGCTCGAATGAGCTTTTCCAATGCCGTTTCGAGATCACCACTTGAGAGCGCCAACTCGCCTTCCTTCTGCAAAACGCCAGCGGTTCCTGGAGATCGCTTGAGCTCTTCGAGCAACTCCAATTGGAACCGATCACGAATTGAATAACTTGTAAGTTCAAAGGGACTTGCGATCAGGAGTTGATTGCCCACGACGGTCAGGTTGCCTAAGGCTTTTTCGCAGCGAGTCTCCGAGCTGATCGCACCTTGCAAAAGGTCGATCTCAAGGAGGGTTTGATTGGAGAGAGGAACTAGTAATTTCGAATCGGAGCGGACGCATTTGCCCACAACATGCGCACCGCTTGGGATCGGCACCGCAGACCAAGCCGGCTGTCCGGTTCGCAAATCCAAGCCGACGATTTCCTGAGCGTAGACCAACACAACGAGTTGGTTCCAAATCCCAGCGACATAGCGGAACATCGAGCGTTCCTCATGGGCGACTTGCCATAGCTCGGTTCCATCGGAATTGGAGATCCCATAGACTCCGATCCCGTTGGATGGGGCAAAGACCGTTACGCCATCGTGAAGGACCGCTGTGGTATCTAACGGGCGCGAGAGCATAGGATCGGTCTCGCGCAGATCCATGCCGCCGACAATGTTAAATGCTGCACCTGGCATGAGCGAAGGATTCAAAGGATACGACTTGGTCCAAGCCAGTTGGCGACGATTTAGATCGTAAGCAACAAGGTAGCCTGAGAGGGTCGGGCATATCGCCAATGCTCCATCGATACTTGGGCTAAGCCCGAAGGATCTTCGCTGGGAATCCAGCGCAATGGTCGTACCTTGATTGGCTACCAGTGGTTGTTTCCAATTCAGTTGGCCGGTCGCAGGTGCCAAGGAGATCAGATAAACCTCACCGTTGAGTTCTGCAAGGACGATCAGTTCGGACCGGAAAGGAATTGGAGCACCTAGGAATAAGGCTCCTTTGAGTTCTTCGGAACTCGATTGATTCACACCACCGCACTCCCAGAGCAACTTGCCCTCCTCTGGGATGCTCCAGGCTTGAAGGACATTGTAAGTGCGGATCATTGGGTTTCGGTTCAATCGGGCATTTGGCCCGACGGCAAAGCTCTCGCTGACCTCGACGGCCGACGAGCTACTAATCCCAAAGACCCTAGTCCCATCGGTGGAAATCTGACTCGAGCAGAAATCACCCCAAACGCGTCTGACCAAATAATCCGGAGCGGGTAATCCGAGGGCATAGCTGTCTCGATTCGATCCACGGTCGAGCGAGAAGCCCAAGGGGGATCCGCTAAAGACGATGGGCCAACGGATTTTTCCTGATTTGGCATCGATCGCTAGGATGCGTTGGTCGTACGTAGGGACGAACACCAATCCATCGGCGCTGATCGGATTGCGGGTTGGGACTAGATGAGAACGGCGCTCTGAGAGTTGCTTTCGAAAAGTTCGTTCCAAATTTTCTTTATGCTGAACCGATTCATGCAGATCCACGCTCCATCGCAGGATGGGAATAGGCTTTCCCCCAAAAGTATTCGCATTTCGATCCAAGGTGCCCCCCTCGAATCGTGGCTGGTCAATCCTGCGGGCTAGCTTTCGAAAGTTCTCGGTCTGCAGACTTTTTAGAATGGATTCATTGGTCGTTTTGTCGTTCCATCCAACTTTTGCGCCATTCCAGTCGATTGAAACATTCGCATAATACTCCCTGACTTGCTGCAATAATTTGTTGGCTTGGGCAGATGTGCCCGAGGAGAGTTTGGATGCAACGGCTAAAACGCCTAGGTTGCTGCCGAATCGTGTCCGCGACTGTGGATCCTGCAGCAAACTTTCTAAAATACCAGTTGCCTCGACGAGGTTGCCATCTGTGAGCAGTTGCTGGGCCAATAGCAAGGAAGCATCTCGTCCAGCATTGGTGAATCCGAACCGACTTGAAAGCTGATAGAGGATCGATCGGTCATCGGACTCGACGGCTTGATCCAGGAGTTGTTTAGCCCGCACACCGTAGCGAAGTTCGATGGCCTGTTTGGCTTCCTCGGGAAGATTGTCGAGGATCTGCTTGACCCTACCTAGCACCGTTTTTGGACCATCTTTGCTCCGTTCGGCTTGAGACAAAAAATAATCATCCCCAGAGTTGCCCTCGGGGGCATTTTCCTCGATTCCCAAAAGCTGTCCCAAGGCGACACTGGCTTCGACCCATTGCTTTGCATCGATGGCTTCTTGGGCATCACTCAGGAGTGCCTCGACTTCCCGAGGAGCGGTCATCATGACTCCTTCGGGCATCGAAAAACGATTTTGGAATTGGGCGATTGCAGTTGGGTTGGCCAGCATCAAAACCAAGCACACGAGCCAGAGGGCTCTTTTTTGGCGGGCATGGGGCTCAATGGATGATTTCATCGATCTTGTTACCTGATTCCTTGGAATTCGTTTCTAAGCCATACTTTTGTATTTTAACGAAATCCCTCGGTTCAGTAGAGTTGGCAAACCCCAAGGGTTGTATGATTCATGGCGAAACTCTAGGTTTTCTGGAAAAACGAAAAAAGCCAAGGCTTTCTTTGCGAGACAAGCCTTGGCTTTTTAGATTTGTGAGACGGAAATCTCTGGATCGGCAGACTACTTGGCCGGTGGCAGGATGACCGAATCGATGATGTGGATCACACCGTTTGATGCATCGACATCGGTGCCGAGGATCTTTGCACCGTTGACGTATGCAGCACCGTCCTTAACGGAGATTTCGATCTTGGATCCTTGGAGAGTCGCAGCTGACTTTGCGGCAAGCGCGTCTTCAGAATACACGCGTCCATCGACGACGTGGTAGAGGAGAATCGCCTTGAGCTTTTCCTTGTTCTCTGGCTTGAGCAAGCTTTCGATGGTTTCCTTCGGAAGTTTCGCGAAGGCTTCGTCGGTTGGAGCAAAGACGGTCAAAGGCTTGTCACCGCTGAGGGCATCGACGAGACCTGCAGCCTTAGCAGCAGCAAGCAACGTGTTGAACTTACCGGCTTTGGTGGCAACCGCAGGAATCTTGTCTTCGCTAGGAAGAATGACCGAATCGATGACGTGGATCACACCGTTGGTGCAAGCGATATCGGTGGTGACTACTTGAGCACCATCGACCATCACTTTGCCACCATCGACCTTCACGTCGATGCGTTGGCCGTTGAGCGACTTGGCTCCTTTGACGCCAAGAACGTCCTTGGCCATGACTTTGCCTGGTACGACGTGGTAGGTCAAGATCGCCTTGAGCTTGTCTTTGTTCTCAGGCTTGAGCAAGGTTTCTACGGTTCCCTTCGGCAACTTAGCGAAGGCTTCATCGGAAGGAGCAAAGACGGTGAAAGGACCAGGCCCTTTGACCGCATCGACCAAACCTGCAGCGCCCAAGGCCGCAGCGAGCGTCTTGAACTTTCCTGCATCGACTGCAGTATCAACAATGTTCTTTTCGAAGGCGAAAGCCGAACCGGACGCTACCGAAACAACGGCAGCCAGAGCGAGAGAGAAAATCTTCTTCATGCGAAAAACCCTATAAACTTAGACAGACTAAACAAACAACATTCGTCGTATTTCGGAACTCCCCAATGGAGCCCTCTTGTGCAACGATCCTTTGTCTTTGGGGACGCATCACTGTAGAGGCATTGTCAACTGGTCACGGGGAATTTTATGGACAAGTTTTTCTCGTCATCTTCGATCACTTGCCTGCTTGATACAGTAACGAATTGTTGTTGAATCAAGATTAGGCCTTAACGTGTTGAGAAGCGATGAGTGACTTGAAGTTGGTAATTGTTGGGGCTTATGGGGGGATTGGCCAAGCGCTTTGCCGAGAGGTTGCTGCAAAAGGATGTCAAGCGTTCTTGATCGGTCGAGATTCGCAGAAATTGTCCGATGTCACCCAGCGGTATGGGTTCCCTAGTTTTGTCGCAGATGCAAGTGACTGGGATCAAATGGACATTGGCATGGATTCTGCGAGCCAGAGCATGCAAGGGATTAACGCCGTGGTTTGTTTGGCTGGATCGGTGTTGCTCAAGCCTTTGCATTTAACCAGCAGGGCCGAGTGGGATTCGACTTTGCAAACGAATTTAACAGCGGCTGCAGGAACGCTGCGAGCTGCGGTTTCTAGGATGAAGGATGGTGGTTCGGTCGTGTTGATGAGTTCAGCCGCTGCGGGTATCGGTCTATCGAATCATGAAGCGATCGCGGCGGGTAAGGCTGGCATCGAAGGGTTGGTAAGATCAGCCGCGATGACTTATGCGGCCAAGGCGATTCGGGTCAACGCGGTTGCTCCTGGGCTTGTTCAGACCCCTTTGACCCAGCGGGTATGGAGCAATGCTCGCAGTGCGGAGGTTTCACTAGCCATGCATCCCTTGGGGAGGTTCGGCAAGCCAGAGGAGATCGCGCGAGCGATCTATTTCCTCATCGAGCCGAGCAACAATTGGATCACCGGCCAAGTCCTCGGAGTCGACGGCGGCCTGGGGACGCTCAAACCGACCGGAACACCGAAAAGTCTTTAGCTTGGTCAGCTTGGGATCCTCCAAAGGATCCACTACAATCACAAGGAACTTTTTGCTTTGAACTTCGGATTGTTCTGATTGTGATTTACTTAGACAACAATGCGACCACTCAAATCGACCCTCGTGTCGCCGAGCACGTATCGCAAATCCTCGCCCAACGCTTAGTCAATCCTGCCAGCCAGCATGCACCGGGGCGATCGTCTCGAAGCATCGTCGAGGATTCAAGGGAGAGTTTGCTGATTCGATTCAATGCCCGAACGCGCGGAATGCATAGCGATCGAGCGATCTTCACCAGCGGTGGAACCGAATCGAATAACTTGGCTATCTGCGGCTTGATCGCCCAGCGGCAAGGCGCGCTGGTTGTTTCGTCGATCGAGCACCCCAGTGTCCTTGCGATGGCCCAACGGCTCGAACTTATGGGCCGAACTGTTCGATATCTTCCCTGCCTGCAGTCAGGTCAGGTCGACATCCAACCGCTTGCACAATGGATCGAGCAAGGCGAGGCGATCGCCGCAGTGTCGATCATGCTGGCCAACAATGAGACGGGTGTGTTGCAGCCGGTACAAGAAGTGGTTCGCTTGTGCAAAGGGGCCGGGATTCCGGTGCACACCGATGCAGTCCAAGCCGTTGGGAAGATCCCCGTGGACTTTCAAGCTCTGGATGTCGATGCGATGACTTTCACAGCGCACAAGATGCACGGTCCGGTCGGGATCGGTGGGCTGATTGTCAAACATGGGATCGAAATGGAGCCCATGCTCTATGGCGGATTTCAGCAAGGGGCCTTGCGACCAGGAACTGAAAGCCCTGTCTTGGCAAGCGCCTTGGCCTTTACCACCGAACTCGCTATCGGTCAACAAGAGGTTCGCTTTGAGCGAATGATTCAATGTAGAGAACTTCTTGAAAGCATCTTGATCGCAGAAATTCCCGGGGCCATAGTTCTGGGATCCGATGCTCCACGGTTACCTCACACGATCAGCATTTCCTTTGCTGGCTTGGATCGCCAGCTCATGCAGTTAGCGCTCGATCGCGAGGGTGTCGCATGTGGTACCGGGTCGGCTTGCGCCAGTGGATCGAGCCAACCTTCGCATGTCCTGCAAGCCATGGGGCTGCCCAAACAGATCGTCCAAGGAGCGATTCGACTGAGTCTCTCTTGCGAGACGACTCTTGAGCAAGTCCAACAGGCAGCCGAGCGAATCACTCGAGTGGCTCATCGTCTGGGTTCGACGAAGAATTCGTCGCAAAGCTCGTAAAGCGAGCCCAAGTTGGCAGGTAGTTGTTCCAACGATTCGAGGCACTTTTAAGCCAGCCTAGGGGTTTCCCTTTCCACTTCGCGACGCACCAAGGGGTGCTGCTTGTGGAGATGATTGCTGGATCTTTCAAGAGTGATTGGCCCAGCATAAAGGACTCTGCCGAAGGAGAGTCAAGCTCGAGCACCTGGGCCGGCTCAAAGAGTTCGGACGCGAGCATTGCAAGGCCTAAGTAAGGTTCGATACGGTCTGCACTGACCTGAGCGATTCGAAGGCCTTGGGCCAATTGGGTACCGAACTGGTTGGTAAATCGCATCGCACCAGGTTCGTACCCAAACCAGATCGCCTTCTGGGAATGTTTTTCGATATGGAGCTGACCGAGTGAAACAACCAAGTCCTCCGAGTTGGTGAGCTTTGAATTCAATTTCGACTTAGGGGGTTTGCTAGAGTGTTTAAGCGTCGATCTGCTGCGGTCGGTTCGAGAATCGATCTTACCCTTGGCAAGTGGTTCGATCGCGTTTTTGACTTCGATGGCAGCGGCGAATCCGCCAGCGCAACGATCGCGATGGGGCCAAAGGCGATAGCAGCCTTGGCGGATCACAGACTCCCAGTTCTTCAATGCAACGAATTCGACCATGCTGACCGAATCGCCGTAGGCTTCGAGGATCGCATCGATTTGAGCTTCGTTCTCCTCGATGGCAAAGGTGCAGGTTGACAATACGAGTCGCCCACCTGGGCGGACCAAACCAAGTGCACTGGTGAGGATCCTTTTGGCTCGTGCTGCGCAGTGCTGAACATGGCTCGCAGAGAAACTGCTATCGGATTGGCGTTTACGTCCTAGGAGCGATTGCCCGCTACAAGGCACATCGACGAGGACTTTATCGAATCGTCCTGCGAGGGCATCGGCTAAGGGTTCTGGGTCTAGGTTGCAAATCGCATAGTTTGCACGACCGGTTCGAGACAGAGCATAGCGGAGCACATCGAGTCGGCCTGAGATCACTTCGTTGGCAAGCAGAAAGCCATCGGGTCCAAGATTCTCGGCGATTGCGGAGGCTTTGCCGCCTGGGGCTGCGCACAGATCGCAAATCCAATCGTCGGGTTGGATATCGAGCATTGCAAGAGGGAGCATCGATGCGGAGTCTTGGATGTAGTAATCGGCTGCTGCATATTCGAGGAACCCGCCAGGACGAATATTCGGGTCGAGAAGTTGAAGGCCTTGGGGATACCACGGTACTGGAGTCGTTGGAAAGGGGGGAATCGAGCAGGATCTATCGATTCGAGGTCGGATCGATTTTGGGGGTCTGGATGCGATTGCTTGATGAAAATCCTTGATTTCTGAAAGGCCGATCAAGGATTCGAGTCGTTCGATCATCGGGTTTAGCCTGGGGACTTGATTGCAAAAGGGTTTTGGAGCATGATCTTTTGGGTGTTTCAAAACCGCAATTCTAAGCAGACCTGTGAATCTAGAAAAATAAGCCATGAGTTCGATGATCATCGATCCTGTTTTGACTCCAGCCAAAACGATCAACGGGAAGACACCTAAGCGTGACGAGGTACCTAGCTCGGAGTGTTTGTGCGACTACTGCACCGCCAAATGCTGTCGTTATTTTGCGATGCCGATCGAGGAACCAACGAGCGAGCAGGACTTTGATTTCATGCGATGGTACTTATTGCACGATCGAGCCAGTGTCTTTGTCGAAGATGAGGTCTGGTACTTGTTAGTCCACACCGCATGCAAGCATCTGCAATCGGATCATCGCTGTGGTATTTACCATACGCGTCCACAGATTTGCCGCACTTACTCGACCGATAACTGCGAGTTCGACGAGGATGCAGTTTACGAAATGTATTTTGAAACTGCAGAGCAGGTTGCCGAGTATGCGGAGGCCAGGTTTTGCAGCGATGGAGATTCCATCCGTTCGCCAGAACCACCGCTATTGCCTTTGCTCAACTAGAGCCAAGCGGCTGGGCCGATTGGCTCTAGGGATTATGTCGCGTTGGTTTTAGAGGTAGCGTTCGAGCATTCGATCGAATGCTTTATCTAGCATCTCGTCGGTGTCGTATTTACCCGAGGCGATGGCCTCTTTCATTTGAGCGACTTTGTCTGCACGGAAAGTTTCCGTCGATTGGCTACCCGAGACGGCAAGCGCCTCGGGGGACAATTCGATTTGATCGACAGGCATTTGAATGCCGCCGGAATTTGCAACGCTCTGGGCCTCGCTAGGAGCAGCTGCTTTGGACGCAGCTCGAATTGCGTCGGCACCGGAAACGGAAAAATTGTTTGAAATCTCCATAGCTCTATCTCTCCCGTGAACACTTCGTGGAATGGACTGCGGATTTGCTCGCCGTGGCACTAGTCACACACTAGTACCCTTTTGGAATCTTCGCAGTCCATGTCGCAGAGAAAGACCATCCGTAAGGGTCAAGGCGACTTTGCAAAGAGACGACGCTTTTAGCGAGCGTCCCGTTGCATCGGATGATCTTCTCTACAAATCCAACGAATTTGGTCTCCTACCGATTAATCCAATTGTACGAATTTTGGCGTTCTAAATCCTTACCGGAATCGATGCTTCCAAAGGATTTTCTCGAACTCTTTTTCAGGCAACGTTTGCGTGCCCTAGCCAACTTCTTGGCAGAACCTAGTTCGCAACCCACGTGCCAATGACGCTGGGGATTGCGACAAGTTCCCAAAAATCGTTTCGGATCGCCCGACTTGCTTATACAGTTTCCCTTACCATCGACGCAAGCTCTCTAGTTTAACATCAACGCCAACTCAAGCCCCATCCTAGGAGATGATTGCTAGCCTAACTTGGCATTTGCCAGCAAAAGTAGTTTTTACAAAGAGTTGGTATTTTTTTCCGATGGCATTGTAAATCGATGTTGACGCTGGGTAGCGAGCTTTTCTAAGTTGCTCTGCGTTGTTGATCGCATTGGTCAAGGCAATCGATCTTTGAAAACAAAACCGCGAATTTGGCAGACTCAAAGTCGTCTCTCGAAAGAGGGCCCTGGGGTAGCAAGAGCACGGATGGCACTTGCATCGATGGGCTTTAGACGACCCAGAGTCCATGAAGCGATCAGGGTGAAAGGATTTGCCTTGGTTGTCTTCGCCAACTTTTCGCAAGAGTCATAGTTGATCCTTTGGCTCCCGGAAGCTCGAAGTCCTCCGTCCCCCCTGGGACTCGTTCACGTCCGGGAGCCTTTTTTATTTTAAATTTCTCGAACCTTCGTTCACTCGCTGGTGTGCTTCTTTTGTGCGAGCGTGCAGAGGCGATCCAAGTATTCGTTGAGGACTTCTGCACCAGAGATGACTTGGAGCTCGATTTCCAAGGCCCACAGTGGAACCGTACCAAGCTGATTGCTTGCGATTTTCGCGAGATCTTTTCCGGTGCAAAGAACTGCTTGCGGCGGAACGCTGCATTGGCTGATTCGTTCAAGGATACCTTGAACATCCATCGGACTATACGGATGATGATCGGGGAACTGGATTTGATCGATAAGCGTTACAGAAAGCCTTTGAAGCGTTTCGAGAAAGGCTTTTGGATTACCGATTCCGCTGAGCGCCAGCGCTGGTTTACCGGCGAAATAGTCCAGTGGGAGTTCTTCTCCAGAGGAATTCCGCCAACGGATCGGGCTGTGGATGCTCTCGACCCAGCCTGCCTTGGGGCTGACTCGTTGAACTTTGGTTCTGAGGTTTGCTAGATCTTGCGTCGTCACCTGATCGGATCGAGTGACGATGACAAGATCGGCACGTCGAAGGCCCTTGAGGGGTTCTCGCAAAAGTCCTCGGGGTAGCAGATGGCCCCATCCGAAAGGGTTGGTCGCATCGAGTAGGACAATATCAAGATCCCTTGCCAAACGTCGGTGTTGGAATCCATCATCGAGTAGCAAGATTTCCATCTCGAGTTCTTCGACGGCGATTTTCGCCGTTTCGATTCGATTGGCCGCTTGGAGGTGTGGAACGTCCGGCAAGAGAGTATCGAGTTCTCTTGCCTCATCATTGAGGCCATCGGCCAAGGCACCGTAACCTCGCGAAAGAATTGCCACGCGTATTCCGCGATGCCTCAACCACTTTGCGATCGCAGCGCAAGCGGGTGTTTTTCCAGTCCCCCCGGCAGTGATATTGCCCACCGAGATCACAGGCACGCCGGCTCGATGGGTTCGCATCAATCCAAGTTGGTAGGCTTTATTCCGGCAGTTAACGACCAAATGGTAGGGAAAAGAAGCGACCCACAGCCCGCCACGAATCAACAGGGCCGGAAGATTGTTGTTTTCGGTTCGAAGGTATTTTTCCAACGGGTGCATTGGATCCGTGGACCTGAGTGGATTTCAAGCAAGAGGATGATCGGTTCGCGATGAAGATTGTAGGGTTCAAACGGTTTGTGGGACAGATGGCAAGATTGGGCTTGTCCAACACAGGCTTTTGAATGTATTGAAACATGGCTGAGGATGCTTGGCTCTCCGGGCGGCTTTAACAGGAACAACCGATGATCAATTCAAGATTCTTACCAAGCTGCTATCTTTTTGGGATCTCAGTCTTTTTGGCCCTGTGTGCTAACCGTACTGCTATCATCAGCCAGGAATTGCCTCCCTTGCCAGATCGATCGGCGTTGAGCCCGCGAGGGTTCACCGAGGCGCAAAACCCGCCGGCCTACATCCCAAGCGACATGCAGCACCAGGGCGTCCATATCGTTGGGACATCGAGCAGTTCAGCCACCGCCACTCATTTGATGACAACGGCCACCTTGAGTAACGGCCATCAGCAATTGGTGATCGTCGATCCTGCCAAGTTGACTCTGGCGGTCTATCACATCGAGGCCTCCCGTGGCGATATCCAACTGCGGAGCGTACGCAAGATTGATGCCGATTTCTCTCTCGAAGAATTCAATCTCAGCGAGCCGACCCCTTCGACGATCCGCCGCAACGGAAAATACTCCATCGGAAAATAGATCGGACAGATCGGACAGATCAGACAGTAATGAACTTGATCGGGATTTGGCTTTTAGGGTTATCCAAGACAATCGCGAGTTTTCCGGCCAGGAGTTCGTCGAGTTCGTGTCCGACCAAATCG
Source organism: Planctomycetaceae bacterium (assembly GCA_021298315.1). Classification (GTDB taxonomy): domain Bacteria; phylum Planctomycetota; class Planctomycetia; order Pirellulales; family Pirellulaceae; genus JBKCUI01. The sequence continues at coordinate 3,154 of JAJTFC010000054.1, read as the reverse complement.
GCTCGCCAACCGGTCAGCAAAGCTGGCGGAGAGTCCGAGTCGGCATCGGGTTCCAATCGATATTGGACAAAGTCTCTCAAATCTTCGGCGGTAGCGACAAGCATCGGTGCGATGTGTTTGTGATGGCAGATGAAAGCCATCGCTGCCGAGAGGAATTGAGTCAGCATCCCAGGGGGTTGGCCTTTGCCGTACTTGAACTTCTTGGGCCACAAAGGAGGGGGATCCTTCAACGCGTTTTCGATCACCTTGGCGATCTCCGGGATCATCGGTTTGGTATTTCGAAACTCCATACCTCGAAGTGACAGCAGGTGCTTCGGATCGGTCGACCCGCGCCTTGCTAATTCCACGAGGAGATCATCTCGCAAAACTCGTCGTGCTGGAATATTCCTTTCCTTCGCTTTGCGATCTCTCCAATTCCAAAGTCCACGAGCGACACTAAGGTGTGAGCCGGACAGGGCTGACACTCCGCTGACTCGATGCCAATTTTCGCTAGACTCAAACTCGTAAAGATCCTCCTGTTTGGTGCGAGTCTCCTCGAGCAACCATTCGAGCCTGCCGTGTTTGAGTAGCTTTCGAGAGAAGTCCTCGTGGATATCCAACAGATCTCGGACATCTTGGGCTGCGTATTCCAATTGACGTCGGGTCAAAGGTCGAATCCGCCAATCGGAACGAGTTTCCTCTTTGTCCAGGTTTTTTCCGACCACACGCTGTACGAGTTTGGCGTAAGATGCCGGATACTCTATCCCTAGAAAACCCGCCGCGACTTGGATATCAAACAGGTTCGGAATCTGCTTTTCGGTTGCCCGATAGCTGAAGAGGCTCTCCTCTCGTCCAGCATGAACAACAACGGTTCTCTCAGGTGATTGCAACAACTGCCAAAAGGACGATAAATCATCGACAACCAGTGGATCGATGATTGCGATTCCCGATTCGGTTTTGACCTGGATCAAACACAGTTCGGGACGATAAGAATCCTCAGAGACAAACTCGGTATCAAAACCTAATAATTTGCATCGCTCGTTGGCTCGGCACCAATCCTCAAGTGCCGACGAATCCTCGATCCAATGAAAGTCTGTCGCCAAGCTGCCCCTCAAAGTCTGCGCATCAATCGCTATACTGGTTTGTGTGACTTGTTCGTAATCCCATAGTTCTAACCCTAATTAATGTCCAATTCAACCGCCTGTCAGCTTCTGGTTAGTGCAAACACACTCGATGAATCCAAGCTCTTGCGGGATTTGCAGGTGCCCTGGATCGATTTGAAGGATCCCCAAGAGGGGCCGCTTGGGCGGCCTAGCTTCCATTTGGCCAGCGAGTTTGCTTCGATGATCAGCATCGACTCGAAATCGACAAGCCCTTGGAGTTTCGCTGGCGGCGAACTTAGCGATTGGGACAATACTCGGGATTTGCCGTTCATCGAAACTCTCGGCCATCGTGGACATATCAAATTCGGATTGGCCAACTGCAACAAAATCTTCCGATGGCAAGAAATCCTAGCCGGTCTAGTCGGGCACATGCATATGCCCCAGCAAGCGATTATCGTGCACTATGCCGATGCTTCTAGCGTCAGTGCTCCGAGTTGGGACACTGTCATGCATGCAGCGCTGGGTTTGGGACTTGATAAAATATTGATAGACACGGCCATCAAAGATGGAACCACTCTGCTGGATCTCTTGCCATCGAACAAACTGGCATCCATGATCGATGCAGCACATGATCATTCGCTGCAAATAGCTTTGGCAGGTTCGATACCACTGCAAGCATTGAACGAACTTCGCAAACTCGGTCCGGATTGGATCGGGATTCGAGGGGCCGTTTGCTCGAACCCCAAGGATAGAAAAAGCCCGATCGACCCGGATTTGGTTCTTAAGGCATTGGCATTGATGGATCGAAATACCCCTTGTGATACGATCCTGGCCGATCCAACTCACTCACTTTGACGGATCAAAGAGGCTCTCGGTTTGTCCTCCAACTTTCACCCTCCTGCTCTCTCTGGAGTTGTCACCTTTCAAGGGATCCCCGTAGGCGGATTGGCCATCCCCGAAGAGAATACCCGGGAGTTCATTGTCGAATTCCAACGACAGTACCAATCCCTGGGGCTTGCTGCCCATTTGCTTCTGGGGTGCAAACTCCTTAACCGATTGCCTATCTTGCCTAATCCGCAAAAACCCCAGGATCCGCACGACCCGGATTCCTAGCATCTTAGTGCGGATTGTTAAGGTTGACGGTCGAATCCGATTAGGCCCGCGATGCCCCTGGTACTTGGCTCTGCACCGATCGGATTCTTCAGGCACAATGACACAGTCACCGACCGATCTAGGATTCACCAAAGCAGATTCCAACGACGAAGACTTGGATTGCTCGTCGATTCAGCTAGATCAGCCAGACCAATTGGCCGAGTTGAACGGTAGGTACGATGAAGTCTTGAATCAAATCGATGCATTAGATTTGCGAATCGAGAGGCTTTTGAACGATATATCTAGCGAAAAAGGGGCGAAGTTCCTCACAGCGGGCCTTCCCCGTTGACTCGACTCGGTCAAGCAACGATAAATTATTAGTGAGTCTGAACTTGCCCGACCCGCATTCGGTGATCGGGGTAAGCTTCATCACCGGGTTGCATTCAACCCGCCCACCTGCCTTTACCCGCCTTCAAAATCGAGTCGAACCATGAGCGGACTTCATCCGTTACGACCTGCTGCATGGGCTTTCGCGGCTGTGTTTCTGTTTGCCTCTTTGTTCATGGAGGTCAGATCTTTCGGTCAGTTCGATTCGCTTTGGCAGCGGATCGATGCCATGGCGAGTCCCGACATGCCTTGGTTGATGGCCGGGCCTGCCGACGATACCCAGGCACTTCGGCGACTCTCTTTGGATTTAAGAAACACGGTTCCGACGATCGAGGAGATCGATGCTTTTTTGGCAGAGCCTGCCCAAGGTCGTTGGTCCCGCTGGGTCGATCGATTTTTGGCCGATCCGCTTCATCGCGAACGGCTGGTCGATTGGTACGACAAGACTCTTTTGCAACGCCGGGCTTATCAGCATGTGGATCGTGCGACGTGGATCGAGTTTTTGCGAAGCTCTGTCGACTCGAATACACCGTTGGATGCGATGCTCAGAGGCATCGTCCAGAGCACTTGGTGGAACAAATCCGCTCGGGCCC
>JAJTFC010000172.1 GCA_021298315.1 Planctomycetaceae bacterium | reverse complement strand
GTGATCTGCGAATCGGCCACCCATCGCCGAGCACGCAAGATCCCGAGCCACGCTTGTACCTGCTCGTCGCTTTGCAGATGCTGCATGTTGGGGACATGGCTCACGTCGAGTTTCCCCTGGCGATACTGCTTCAACAGCTCGGCCACGAGCAAGTCCCGGAACCGATCGGCCAATTGCCGAGGCTCAAACGCTGCCGCCTCCCCCGTGATCGGGATCCAGACTGTTTGCGCACCGTCCACCACCGATTCCGGCTTGGTATTGCTTAGGCTTGGACGACTAGTGCGAGATGACGGTCCGCGACACTGATGGTTGCCGTGGTACCGCTATCGAAGGCGAGAAAGTCTTTTTCGATCCCATCGCTGAAGATGACTCCTCCGCTTGGCATTTGCGAAGTGACGATCAATGGCATGTCCTTGCGAATGACCCCGGCTACCATGGTCGCTTGCGATGCTCGACTGATGAAGGGCTCTCGCACGTAGAACGCCAATGCTTGAGTCGTGTAATCGATGCGATAATTTTCTCGCACTTTTTTAAACGGCTTTCTTTTCTCGGCCGCTTCGATGATTGCAGCCGCTCCGGTCAAGATCGACCGAGACCAGCCGGTCGATCCGGCTCCTGTGGAGACGATGATCCCGCTGGAGGACTGGTGCTCGGATTGTTCGCCTTGCGCTATGCGATATCGGGCTGAGGCATGGGTAGCATAGCCAATGAAAAGGTCATTGAGGGCGTAAATACTCTGACCGTTGTTCAGGGATGCTTGTGCCATCGTCAGCCGGTCGATCTCGTAGCGTCCTGCGGCGACGTTGACGAGTATTTCTTTGCACCGATCGATGGAAAAGGGAAGCAGGATTCCATCGATTCGAACCGGATCGGGATTGAACGCGACGAGTGGTTGGTCGCTAAGATATTTTGCCGTGTTGACCACCAATCCGTCCTGGCCGAGGACAACGACAAGGTCCTTTGGTCCGAAAAGAAAATTCGCTAGGAAAGAACGGTCGATCCGTTGGCATCGGATGTCTGGAAGGGAGCGATTGAGAACTTCGAGTGAATCATGAAATGCACGATGAGAACTTGCGTAACTATCGAAGGAGTCCCCGAGCCGCTCGATGTAGAATCTCGCTTGGGCCTCAGAACTGAACCTTTCGATCAACTCCTCGAGGCCCGTTTTGCGGGTCACGATAACGATCTTATCAAACGCCAATTGAGGCATGGTTTCGGCGGCTTAGCGATCTCTATAGGAGGAATCAGTACCTTGATTGCTGTTCGGAGCGTTCAGCAAGCCAGCTAAGATTTCAGAGGTAATGTTAAGCTGTCCGACTTTTTCGGCATTGAGCCCAAGGACCCGAATCGATTCGGCCAGAAGCAGCTTAGGTTCGATGCCGCTGAGAGCGGCCAGTTCTTGCGCGAGCGCTTTGGCTTTGGATGCTGATTCGATTTCGATTGCTTTGCCTCGGTTTTCCGCTTCACGAAGCATGTTCTGACCTTGGAGTTCGATGAGTTCGGTTCGACCTTTCTCCAGTGCAGAGTCGCTTTCAAGCTCCTTTTCTTTGATTTTTCGCTCGTCATCGACGGCAGCAGCACGCCTTGCCATGATGGCTTCATCAGCACGCCGCAGGAGTTGCTCGCGAAACTCTGCTTCTAAGGCCTTAGACATCTCCGGCGTCGGTTTGACTGCCAAGATGAAGACTCCTAGAAGTTCGACACCGAAAGACTCGAGCGTCGGATCCTTGGCAAGCCGCTGGGCCACCGAGTCAGAAATCGTTTGGACATCGCGGATGCATTCTTCGAGAGTTCGTTTTTCGATTTCCTCGTGGGTGGCGATTTGGAGTGAGTTGACGACCCGTTGTCCCAAGACTCGAAGGTCCTCGGATTTGTAACTTCCCGACTTGGTATCGATGGAAAGATTGAGAAGCTGCGATGCCTTTTCCGGATTGGCGATTCGATAGGTCAGTTGTCCTTGTACGCTTACGACTTGATAGTCTCGGCTGGTTTCGTTGAATACAAAAGGGCAATCGATGCTTTGGGTGGGAACGGCGACGATTTGCGTGTTAAACCGAAGGTAAAAGAAGGAAAGCCCCTGGCCTGCGCGGGTCTTTTGGCTTCCGGAGTACTTGATGATGTAGTCGCTCGGCTGGCCTTTGAAATAGGAAATACCTAGCATAATTCTTCCTGTGCAAGTGGGGGTCTCCTTCGATTGTAATCCGATCCAATGCTTCTTGGAGGCTTTGCCCCCAGAACCCCGGGGATTTTTTAAAGCATCTTTTGGGTCGTCGCGATCCCGGCGCCTCTGTGCCGATTTACCCGATTGCCAGATCATGCATCGCCTAGGATTTCCTCGAACGCGTGCAAAGCGGCTAATAAGCCAATGCTGGGTGCACCAAAGATCTCCTAATGTTTAACCGCTTTGTTGGTGGTCAGTGAAATCAACGGAGGGGGGGGGTATCTACCAGTACGTCGAGTCCATCGGACAACGTAATCCAGGGGTTTCAGGAGCAACAATAAGGCGGTCAATAGATGAGGGGTATGGATCGGTGCAGTGTCGCTCGGCATCGGTCTGTCATGAAAGTAGTGCATGGTGGTCGCGGGGCTGAGCATCGTACGGAAGTACCGAAGGGGCGATCGGAGATTTGCAAGACTGGGGAAGCAACCCATTTCCCTAGCGAGTTGATCGCAATAGGGGAACATTTCAACAGGATAGACATTACTCGTATCTAAATTCGCAAAACGATGTTCCAATTCGGTTCGGTTTCGACGATGTCGCGATTCGATATCCAAGGGAGCAGCGAATCTTCCAGATAGTTGGCCGACTAGATAATACGCTTGAATCTCGCTGATCGAGGGGATGTTGCCGATGATAGGACGAGTCATACCCACGGCGAACAGGCCATCGAACCGGATATGGCGGACCCCCATATAGAAATCCTTGAGTTCGGCTTTTCCAAGTGTCAATTCTTGGAGTTTCGATCGATATCCGATAGCGGGTATGATGAGATCGGGATCGACGGACAACACGTCTTTCGAGCCGAAGTGAAAGTAGTTGCAATAGGAAGGATTGCTATTGCCTCCGACGATACGGATTCGTCGCTGGGCAACGTCCTCCAGGAAGTCATCGCTTTTGTTATGGTACATATTGAATAGGCTATCTTTTGCTGACTGTGTCAGTAGCCAACTCCAGCGGTTCCGAAGCTTGTGGGTTTCGTCTAGCGAGGAGTCCCGCAGGTGGCGATTGGCAGGAAACAACCAATTCAGTAGGCGTTCGCATCGCATTCGGAATTCGACGAACCGCTGGCCGATGGTATTTCGAAGACCTGCGTCAAAGGACATGAGCAAGCGGTTGCGAAGAAAGTCCGATGGAACACCGCGAATGGGGTGATAGCGAGGGCTGACGCGCATCCCCGTTCTGACCGAAAGCCAAACTTGATTGCTCCGGGAAGGCTCGGCAAGGCGTCGAGCGACATCGACGGCTGATTCGCCTCCGCCGATGACGACGATCTTTTGATTTCGAATCGAATCGCTCCGATCCAGCCGGCTCAAAACGGGAACGGGACTGTCGATCGGCTTGGGGGAATCGGCAAGTCCGGTGCAGACAACAACAGCATCGAATTCAGCCGTGTCCTTGACGATCAACGTGCCATCCGGACCCTGATCATCTTGCGCGCACGATAACCTCAAAATCCACTTGCCCTCCTGATTTTGTTCGACATGAGAAACGCTGGTCCGTAGACGTATGTGGGGCATTAGTCCGAACTTGGCTGCGAATTCTTCGAGGTAAACACCGTACTGCCCATCACAGAAGAAATCAGGGTATCGGCCAGTTTGCGCATTTGCCGATAGGTTTCGATGCACGCGAGCATCATAGAGCGGATAGCAGGCGAATTGAGTGGTGTACTTGGTCGATGTAGAAACGAATCCGCTCGGTTGCCTACCCCAGCATCCGGTGATGCATGAGGTGGCTTCATAAGCTACGACTTGCCAATCGCTTAGTTCTTCTAATGCATATTTGAGGGTAATCAGTCCACTACTACCGCAGCCGATAATGGCTAATTTCTTTTTCATCGCTTTTACCCTTTGTGAGAATCACCCTGCACGAGCGTCAAGCTGATCATGACAAAGTTGAATTGACCAGATTCGGGAATGAAAAGCAGAATTCGTTCACCAATTTGGGGAGATTGAGTTCGAGCGAAATGGTCAAGCATCACAAAAATGCTGGCTGCACCGGTGTTTCCCGCCGTGGACAAGTTGGTCCACCAGCGAGGGACCGCTGATTTTTCACGGCAAAGCCCTTTGATCAATCGCTCCATTCTACCCAAGAAGTAATACGAGGATAAATGAGGCAATATGACTTGATAATCCTCGAGTCTTTCCTGATGTGTGGCCAAAGCATCCACCACGAATTTTTCGGCGCAAGCCAGCAGGTACTTTGACAGAATATCGACATCCTGACTCAGTCGAGCGGTGCGATTGTCGTAGTGCATGCACAAAGGAGCTTCGTGGGCATAGGATCGGGCGTAGGTCCAGTTGACACGAAAACAGGCACGGTCTTCTGGAAGATTCGACTCTAGCAACCAGGCACCTGCGCCATCGGAGAGCATGAACCTGAGAAAAACCGACATAAACCACTTGGAACGCTTGAGGTCCTGCTCCATCATCTCGGTGTCTCTGATCACTCGAAATGCGCTGGACTTAAGGGCCTGGGTCGATTGCTCTGTCCCAATGCATAGAGCAGAATCGTGAGAACCGGCTTTGATGCTCCGGACTGCGTTGACCATAGCAGTAGCCGACGCGGTGCATATGCCTGAGTTGGAATTGATTTCGACGGAGCTTGCCACCAGGTTTCGGCCAGCAAGTTGGGAGTGCAGGATCGAACTGATCCCCGGTCCGGAGAAAGGAGCGTGGGTGGTACCCGCCGACAGGTAGCTGATCGGTCTTCGAGGCAAATTTCCATCCAGGCACGCTTGGGCCGCCAGAGCCGCGAGCTCATAGACGTCAAATGTTTCGTTCTGATTTGAGTCCAAGGCATAGTGGCGAGTCCGGATCCCATTGACAGCCAAAACTTGTCTGCGTACGAGTTCCTCACCTTCGATACTTCCTAGGAATTGACCGATAGCATGGTTTTCGACGGGTTCTCCCGGGAGAAAAGAACCCGTTGCGGTTATGTATGCGAACACTCGATAACTCCTCATTCTCTCAAAAAAGATCGGGGATTCAAAAAGTTAAGATTGTTAGCTAGGGTTTGGAGCAACCGTTCTTAGAATCTCGTAAACGCATTCATCAAAAACAATATGGTAGTACAAGTACTGGTTTGGATTTGCGAAAAACGGGCTATTGTTGTAGTGCCCTCGATTGGACTCCGCCTGCATAAAGAAATCCAGATCGACCAGGACCGCTGGATTGTTTGTATAGAGGTGCTTCATGCACCAAAGTACAATCGAGTCCGATCCGAACGAGTTCAATGCCTTCATAGCCGTCTTAAGATCAGCGAATATAGTGATCACAAACACAACCATGATCGCAACATTAGTTGGACCTAGCCACTGGAAGGAAAACCGACGATTCTCCTCCAATGCTTTCTTGCTGAATTGATTATGGTCCTCGGGAGAGGATTTTCTGAGCTGGTCAAGATTCGTCAGGAATAAATTTTTATTAAATCTTTTTCCCATCTCGTAAGACAGTTGATCGTGGCCGATGGTCATGTTGTTGCGATGAACTTCAGCAATAGAATCGACATCAAAACTTGCATCGATACCATTGAACTTCTTTGGCAGTTGACTCGCAGGCGGCGAGCAATTCGAAAGTAAATGCCGATAGATCAGCGGTTCGATTTGGACATGCCTAATCAACAGTTCGACAGCTTCGGTTCTCGCAAGATACTTCATGCCGAAGGATAGGGTGCGATCGATGAGATAGCCCTCACAACCGACCGGTAATCGATGCAATAGAAATTTTATGGGGAAAATAAAGCATCGATAGAAAAAATACACGAATACAATAATAGGACGGAGAAAAACATAGTCCCAATGTTTTTTCTCGGCGTTGAATAGCTCATTGATGCGGTCTGGTATGTGCGGAAATCGTTTCATCGAAGATCGCTTACGCTCCCACTCAACTTGGTGGCCACTGACCCAGGGAAACAACACGTCGACTCTGAGGTGTCAAATTGTTGCCTAAGGGCTTGACAAAAACAATCCCCCGATTTTTGGGGCGGATTTACAAGCCTTCCCCTGAATGAGACGATCTTCCTACCTTTTTGTGCCTGCATTTCGGATGCAGACGGCTGGGTGGATGTCGCACGCCGAGGGCAACGAGGCGCGGGCCGGTTTTCAAAGCACAAGCGGCTAGTGCGATTTCCAAAGGGCGATCACAGTGGCACGAAGTCACCGATCGAAGGAACGAAAAAAGCCAACATTCGACAAGAATCTTGGCTAGAAGATTTGATTAAATCTGGCGAGG
>JAJTFC010000053.1 GCA_021298315.1 Planctomycetaceae bacterium | reverse complement strand
TAGGAATAATCGCCACCGGCGAGCATTCGCCAAACAAAACGCTTGGATTCAGGCGCATCGAGGAACTGCCTGGATGTCGGAATGCTTGCCAGGAGCGATTCGGCGGCATCGTTAGGGCACTGTAGCCATCGCTTGCTTTCGAGCAAATGGTTGTCTTGAAGCCGGATCGAGTAGATGCCGGCGAATGCCAGTGGCCCTTGGGTTTCGATTTGGGGGAGTCGGTGCGAGGGTTGAAAGTGTGCGAAGGTGCTCAGTGCCGAGCCGATGTTTCGAAGGTTTTCTGCGCACTCTTGCCGACGAGCCGACTCACGCCACTTGAGGATCCCAGGGAGAATCAGCGAGAGGATCACAACCCCGGCCGCGAGGGTTACCAAGCTATCGAACCACGCTACTCGATTGCTTGAACTCTCTGGTGAAGGAGGTTCACTTGCCAGGAACGGGAAAGAAGGCGTTGGATGTTCGGTTGTCTCAGGGACAGCATGAGCTTGTCCAGAGATAGCGGCCATGGTCGATTCGATTAGGCCAGAGGGTGGGAGCAGTTCGGGATCCTCTGGTGTGGATTGTCCGATCGGCTCTTGGGCGAGAGGTTCGAGCATCGACCTTAGGTCCCGCAGACGCTCTCGAAGCGATTGACTTTCCGCCAAAGCCCCTTCGATTTGAGCGTTCTCTTGATCGGATAGACCACCAAGGATGTAGCCCAGGAGGGTTTCGTCAGAAGGTATTGGGAGTTCACCACTCATGGCGTCGTAGCAGCGAGGAAAGGGTTATAGCCGCATGGCAAATCGCCTTAGCTACCTTGTTGCATACGCATCCAAATCTCGTTGAGTTTACGCATGGCGGTAAAAACTCGGCTTTTCACGGTGCCGACGGGGATATTCAGTATCTCTGCGATGTCGGCGTATTTGAGGCCTTGATAGAAGGCCAATTGGATGAGTTGCTGGGTCGGTTCGCTCAGTTGGCTTACTGCCTGCCGAACCTTGAGCGTTGTCTCGCCTTGCATGGCCAATTCATCGGGGGAGGGTCCGGGGCTGGAGAGTCGACTGACCATGGACTCATCGGAGTCCGAATTCTGCAGGGTGCCGTCGAGACTTGCCATTTGGTGGCGTTTGTTGCGCCGCATAAAGTCGATGGCTTTGTTGCTTGCGATTGCATAGAGCCAAGGTCGAAATCGTTTCCCGGGCTCAAACTGTTCGATCCTCAAGTGCACGCTTAGGAACGACCCTTGAAAGACGTCTTCGGCATGCTGGGCATTGCCGAGAAATCGTCGCAGAAACGTGTAGAGTTCTCGCTCGTAGCGTCTCATGAGCGTTTCGAAATGATCCGGTCGGCGATCCTTGAGATAGGCTTCGACGAGTTGCTCGTCGGACAGCTCGATAAACGGGTCGCTCTTGAGGTTCGAGCTCACTGGGCCTGCAAGGCCAAGATCCATGTCGATCGATTTTCGGGTCGTAGGCATGGTCGTTCTTTTTCCGGAATATGAAAGGGCTTACAAAGGGCTTGGTAGGGTTCTTGGAACTATGTTAGACATGCAATCGGTGTCTGAAGTTCCTAAGCACCTGCCAAGGCGATGGGTCTCTTGAGGATTATTTGGGCTTTTGGACACAGCGTCTTAGTTTATCGACTAGCTAGTTGGTAAGTCAAAGAGCTCTTCGGAGAATTGCTCGCAAAGATGCCGGCGAGTTAAGGGAAATTCCCAAAAAACGGGGGGGGTTAGAGCCTAAGGCCCGAGATCATCCTTTCGAAATCCTTGTCGATCTTCGCCAGATCCTGTCCAAAACACTCCTGGAAATCCTCTAAACGCTGTTTGGCGTCCGAAGGATTGCCCGGCTTGCGCTGCCGGAGTTTTTTCAGGTAGGCTACAAATTCCTTGGGTTTTTTCTTAATTAAGAAGTAAGTCAGCCCCCAGGATTCGCCGTAGGCGGCTGCTGAAGTGTCCCCTTTGCGAAACCGTTCGTCTTGGGTCAGCAGGCTCACTAGGGAGTCTTCGGGTCGAATTCGCAAGTGCACGAGCAGTTGTTGGAGGTTGTAGGTATTGATACGACCTGTTCCGGCCCAGCCGGTCGAGCTGCGGGTATCTGCCGATTCGAAGAATGTGGCGATACCTTCACTGAGCCACAGCGGGTTGTCTCCCAACCGTGTTTGGAGTCCGGCGTTGAACGCGATTTGATGGCAAGCTTCGTGAAGGATGGTCGCGATTTGACGTTCGGCTTGGGGCCTGGAAAAAATTTCCCCTAAGAGCTCCTCTCGCTGGACTTTGGCACCTGGTGGCAAGACGCCTTCGATGCCTGTGAGGTCAAAGGTGGCGAGCCGATTGGTGGTTTGCGTATAGTATCCGAACGTATGTTCGCCACCTTGAAAGTCCCGTTTGGAGTACTCGACGTAGCTGTCTTTATCTTTGAAGATCAGCGCCACGAGGGGGAAGCGAGGGGGTTGAAGATCGAGACCTTTCTCTTTCCAAAATCGAACCATGCCTTTGTACATTTTTTCGTACAGGTTGGCATTCCAGCGAGCGTAGGTTTCCGAAGTGTCGTAGCAGATCACGAAATGTTCGGTCGTGATCGATTTGGCGCCCTGGGGGAGTAAACCAAGCGTATTGGCTGCGATTTCGCTGGGATTCATTGGCTCCATGGGCTCATCGATCGAAACGATTTTGGAGATCGATCGCTTGGGAGGAATCGCCACGAGTTGGCCATCGGAGCTCTGCACGAGCATGCCTTGGCTGGGGTGCTCGATGACCAATTCACCTCGCAGGGGAGCTTGTTCGGTATCCTCGAAAACGATCTCGATGTGCTTGAGTTCTTGGCCGTAGCTGGGTTGATAAGCGATGGCATGGAAGGTCACAAGTGCGAAAGCGATTGCGAATTGGATTGACGCAGGGACTTGGACTTGTCGCATCGATGTCACTTTCTTTGCTGCTCGATGGCCCGAGGGGTTTGGCCCGAGGGGTTTGGGGCGAGGGGTTCGCTCCGGCTGAATTAGTCTTGATCGGATGGTTTCTTCGGTGGCGAGGATTGCTTGCGAAAGACTGCCACGACGTCTTCGACCGGTACGACATAGAGTTGGTTATCGGGCTCAAAATCCACGGGGATAGCGTTTTTGGGGTGAAAGATAATTTTGTCGTATTGTCGAAGGGGCATGTCCTGGTCGTGTTCGACTTGGCGAGAGATCGCAACGATTCTGCCGGTGATCGTTGGGATTTCGGCTGCATCGGGCAGGGCGATTCCCCCTTTGGTTTGCCGTTTGGGCTCGTCCTTAAGGACCAGGACTCGGGCTCCGACGGGTTCAATGGTTTCGAAGGTGTTTTTCTTGGTCATAACGGCTTTAAGGGGGTACTCCTGAGGATCCATCGGGGAACGAACCTCTCCTATTATGGAGTAAAACCCGGTTCGCACAGAAGGATAACATGGAAACTTGGAATTTTTTGGACTTGCAACTCAGGATAAAATCGTCATACTCCGAGGCCCAAATTGGGAGATATTTCAGAGGTTTTTCGTCGCCGTTTGCCAAGTAGGATCGTCTGTTGATCCGACCAAGGGGCGGCACTAGCCAACGCTGGCAATGGGTTTGGTAAAGCAATGATCGAGACGATTGAAGTCAAAAAGCGAGATACCAAGGGTTCGCGAGCCATGATCAAGATCCGCGAGAGCGGTGCGATTCCTGCGATTCTCTATGGACACGGCGAAGAGAATGTCTGCCTGTCGGTGTCTCTTGATACCATTAATAACCTGATCAAACACGGAACAAAACTGGTGAATCTCCGTGGCGATATCACCGATACGGCCCTGTTGCGAGCTGTCCAGTGGAGCTCGATGGGCGATTACATCATCCACGTCGATTTTGCCCGGGTATCCCAAACAGAAACGGTCGTTGTGACTGTTCCAGTGCACCTTCATGGTGAAGCCCCCGGAGCGATGTCGGCGGCAGGACAACTGCGATTCGTCTCACACGAACTCTCGGTACGATGCCCTGCGTCGAAGATTCCTGAATTCATTACCTGTGAGATTGGCCACTTGCAATTGGGCCAAGCCGTTCACGTCAATGAGCTCAAGCTGCCTGAGGGTGTCGTCCCAGTTACACCTGGGTCGATTGTTGTGGCTCAAGTGGTCGCTGCTGCAGGTGCGGATGTCGAAGCCTCCGTCCCAATGGCTGCCGAGCCAGAGCTAATCCGCAAAGAGAAAGCGACTGAAGCGGGGGCCTAATGCTCGCCCCAAAGCTTGTAGTCGGACTTGGCAACCCAGGTACACAATACGAAAACACAAGACACAACATTGGATTCGATTGCTTGCAAAAATTGCATGAATCGATGGGATCTTTACAGGTTCAATCCAAATTTGAGTCGAAAATGGTTAAAGGCCTACTAGAATCGCAAGAAGTGGTTCTGGCTTGGCCCCTGACCTACATGAACTGCAGTGGTCGGGCCGTCGCACAGATTGCCCGCTACTACAAGATCCCTTCGGAATCGATCCTCGTGGTTTGCGATGACCTCAGCTTGCCACTGGGTAAGTTGCGAATACGAAAAAGTGGTTCCAGCGGTGGCCAAAAAGGACTCGATGATGTCCTCAAAGCCCTGGGAACACAGGATGTACCGCGATTGCGCATCGGTATCGATGCGACCCCTGAGAATCGCCAGACCGTAGACTACGTGCTGAGCAAATTCTCAAAGAAAGAACGAGAGGTCGTCGACGAGTCGCTCGGTCGAGCCCTGGAAGCCATCCAGTGCTGGCTCAAGGACGGAATCGATACGGCGATGAACCGATTCAACGCCGCAAAGGAAATCGGAACACCAAGCCCGCAAAAACCGAAAAACAAATAAGTATCCCTTAATCGTACAAGTTAAGATCCGTCCTAAGCGAGGAGTAGTCACGTTGGCCAACGCATCCTACGAATGTCTTTTTATTTTCGATAGCAACCACTATGCACGGGATCCAGGCGGAATCGCCAACCGCGTACAGTCGATGATCAGCGAACTCGGTGGCGAGATCTTGGTCAGCCGCCTTTGGGCTGAACAACGTTTGGCATATCCCATCAAGGGGCATTCCAAAGGAACCTACTGGCTGGCGATCTTCAATCTAGACTCGCTCAAGCTCAAGGAACTCAACCGAACCTGCCAACTCAATGACAGCCTGCTTAGGCACATGTTCACCAGGCTCGATGCCCGCCTAGTCGATGTCCTCGTAGCCCACGCCCTTGAGAAGGTGGTCGTTCCGATCGATCAAATCGAGCGCGTTGGTGCTGTCGCAACCGTCGGAGCCGACGAAGAGGAAGAAGTCGAAGTCGAAGAAGGCGACGAGGAGTAATCAGCAAGGAGCCAGTGGCGGGATAGAATTTTAAACCAAATTCAACCCCCACCCCCTCCTTGTTTGTAAAATCTGCGGCATGCTTCCCGTTTAAATTCCTTTAGGAGTCCAGGATCATGGCCAGTTTTAACCGCGTCATCCTCATCGGAAACCTCGTGCGTGAGATCGAGGTTCGCCACACGACCAACACCAAGATGGCTGTTTGCCAAAACGCCATCGCTGTCAATGAGCGTCGTAAGAACGCTGCCGGCGAATGGGTCGATGAAACCTCTTTCATCGACGTGACCTTCTTCGGAAGGACCGCCGAACTCGTCAGCCAGTATCTGACCAAGGGCTCGCCAATCTTCGTCGAAGGCAAACTCAAGCAAGACACTTGGGAAAAAGACGGACAGAAACGATCCAAGCTCTACGTAATCGTCGAGAAAATGCAGTTCCTTGGAGGTAAGTCCGACGGATCGCGAGGGGAGGGCCAAGCCCGAACGACCGCTCCAAACCGGTTTTCCGACCCAAATGGATACGGCAACTCACCCGACGAGGTCCAACATCCAGAAATTCACGAAGAACCGGTCTACAACGACCCAGAAATGCCCTTCTAAAAACCCTGTTTTGTAGATATAACACTGGGCCTAATTCCCAGAAACATTTTAGACCAATCGACCATGACCACTCCATCGAAGACCCCTCGCAAAAAACGATCGCCACAATTCCCACGCCTTCCCAAAGGTCCCAACGGTGGCATCCAGTTGATGCTGATCCAAAATGTTCAGCATCTTGGCAAAGCAGGTGAGATCGTTGAAGTCAAACCTGGACATGCCAACAACTACCTTCTCCCAGAAGGTCTTGCGATCGTCTCGAACGAGCATCACAAGCGGATGGTTGAAAAGCACAAGGAAAAGCTCGCTGCCATCGAGAAGCAACGATTGGTAGCACTTCGTGCACTGGCTGACCAAGTCGGCAAGCAGTCGATCAACGTCGAGGCCAACGCCAACGAAGAAGGTCATCTCTACGGTAGCGTCGGTACTCCTGAAATCGTTGCCGCACTTAAGGCCAACGGCATCGCGATTACACCAGATCAAGTCAAGCTCGATGGGGTTCTCAAGGAACTCGGACTCTACACGGTCAAGGTTCAGTTCCATCCAGAGATTTCGACCGATGTGAAAGTTTGGGTTGTTCCTGCCGCAAGCAACTAAATGGTTGAGTAGCAGCCACATCGACTCAGAAACAATACAATGCAAGAGGCAAGGGACGAGAGTCTCTTGCCTCTTTGTGTATAGTTCTCCAGGATTTGTCGTGGGTAAAACTGGGTTTCGGGCTTTTCGTACTCGTACTCAATGAAATGGTACTCGTACTCGAAGGGAAGTATTGGGATTTAGTCGAATATTTGGAGCTAAACACGTGGGGTCCAGCTTCCTGAAAAAGCGATCGAATTGAATCGACTCAGGCTTTTCGAGTACGAGTACGAGTACCGCGATGCTGAGTACGAGAAAACCGAGCCTTGACCCACTAAATTTCCTGAATAACTTTGTCTATTTAGACCTACATCTGATAGGATCGGATTCCACGAGTGTGATTCAATGACAGACCATCTACCTCGCGAAGAATACGTCGAACAAGCCTACTTGTTCCGCATCCTTTGGGAGCGACTCGGTCAGGATCTAACACTGCAAGACCTTTTGCAGCAATGTCGTTACGAAGTTTTAGCGACCACCAAACTCCCCCTTGCGATCGACTTTCTCTACAGTGAATTGAAACACTCTGGTGCCATAGCGCAGGGGATGCGAAGGCTAGGTCATTACTTCACACCTTTTCAAGCTTTCCTCGTCGGGCAAGCCGAGGAGGATAGTGGACGTTTCGACTTTAGAACATCTCTTTTGGTTTTGCAGGCCGAAGCTCTATACAAAAGCTCCGCCCAATTCGATCGCCAAGGATTGTTCTTTTATCAATTTGAGTCTCTGTGCCGTCATCGTCTCTCCTACGATGGAGGGCTCAAAGCCATGAGTCTCGATCCGCTCTATGACAACGACTGGCAAGAATGGCTCTTGATCGTCCAGAAGCAGCTTGGCCTGGTCGATCTTGCCGATTTGATCTATGGGCGTAGCGAAGATTTTGTCGCTTATCGCAAACGCCACTTAGGGGCCGAGGCTCAGGCTGAGTACCCGATTCTCTTTGGCGTTCGAGAGGGGAAAATCGCTTATGCCAATCGCCGCAAAGAGCCTTTGTTCCTCTTTGCCGCCATGCAAAGACATCTTGGGTATCCCCACGTACCAAAGCGAGAGAGGGTCGATCAGACCCTCGAGATGATCCCACAAATGCAGCGGCGCATCGAGCGGCTCGAAGCCAGGATGAAGCTCATGGAAGACGAGCATCGCCAGGGGATCGACATCACGAAATTCTACGGCAAATCGATCCCTCCGATGGCCGACTTGTCCGACGGTATCGATTTGACGGAAATCAACTGATCGAGTTTCAGGAATCTATCGATTCGTGATACAATCTAACAGCGTGATTTGACCCCACTTTGACGGACAACCCCACTCGAACTGACAATGAATTCAGCTGACCAGGCGCAAGCCGACCTGCAGCGCCTAGAGCGCGCTCGCGAGCAGATCGTTAACCAACTCTCGAAGACCATTGTCGGCCAGCAGGAAGTGATCGAGCAATTGCTCATCAGTATCTTCGCCAAAGGACATTGCTTGTTAGAGGGTGTCCCGGGTCTAGCCAAGACCCTCATGATCAGCACCTTGGCAAAGACCATGAATCTGTCCTTTAGTCGGATTCAGTTCACTCCAGATTTGATGCCTGCGGACATCACCGGCACGGAGATCATCGAAGAGAACAAAACCACCGGTGGTCGCGAACGACGTTTTATGGAAGGCCCCCTGTTTGCCAACGTGGTTCTGGCCGACGAAATCAATCGAACACCACCGAAGACCCAAGCCGCCTTGCTCGAAGCCATGCAGGAACGGCAGATCACCGTCGGTCGCGTGCGACACTCCCTGCAAGATCCATTCTTTGTGCTGGCAACCCAAAACCCAATCGAACAGGAAGGGACGTATCCGCTCCCTGAAGCCCAACAAGACCGCTTCATGTTCAAAGTCTGGGTCTCTTATCCGACGTTCGATGATGAGTTTGAAGTTGCCAAGCGAACCACGGGCCGCGGATCGACCGATGTCCAACCGGTCTTGAGTGGATCGGAGATTCTGTCGCTTCAGGAATTCATCCGAGGCATCGAAGTTTCTGAGAATGTCATTCGATATGCACTGGCTCTGGTTCGTCAAACGAGAATTGGACAACCAGGTGTCCCCGACTTTGTCCAAGACCAACTGGCTTGGGGGGCAGGACCTCGGGCCGTACAGTTTCTGATTCTGGGGGCCAAGGCCAAGGCCGCCCTCTCGGGTCGTTCCCATGTCGATACAACCGACGTACAGTTCTGTGCCAAACCGGTTCTTCGTCACCGGATCGTTGTGAACTTCGCCGCCGAAAGCGACGGGATCACGAGCGACAAAGTCATCGATCAACTGATCCAAAATACGCCGACTGCTCAAGACCAATTGCTGCAAGATGCCCGATTCCAAAAACTATTTGCATCCTGACGCAATCCGTCGAATTTCTTCGATGGAACTCCGGGCTAGGAACGTGGTCGAGGGTTTTCTCTCGGGCATGCACCGCAGTCCCTATTTCGGTCAAAGCGTCGAGTTTGTGCAGCACCGTCAGTATGTCCCTGGCGATGATCTTCGGCACATCGATTGGAAGGTTTGGGGGCGTCAAGACCGGCTCTATGTCAAGCAGTACGAGGAGGATACCAACCTCCGATGCACGCTGCTGGTCGATGCCTCTGCGAGCATGGCTTACGGCCGCGGACCACTGACCAAATTTGATTATGCAGCGACGATTGCTGCTTGCATGGCCTACATGAGCCTGCGTCAACAGGACTCCGTTGGTCTGACGGTCTTCGATCAAAAGATCCGAACTAAACTCCCTTGGCGCACCAGTCGCAGCCATCTGCAGGCGATCTATAAGTCGCTTGAACAATCTCCGGTAACCGACAAGACGGATTTGACGAAAGTTTTTCGAGAAATCAACGAGACCTATCCTAAGCGTAGCTTGATGATAGTCGCGTCGGACTTTTTGGGGAGCGAGAAAGAGACGCTCAAGGGGCTCACGAGCCTTCGCAGCTCGGGCCATGATATCTTGGTCTTTCACATCATGGATGACGATGAACTCGATTTTCCCTTCAACGATCCAACTCGATTCGAAGGAATGGAATCGATCGACACCCTTACATGCAATCCGCGAGCCTTAAGAGAGGGGTACTTGGAGTCCCTCCAGCGATTCCTCGACCGAGTCCGACATGCCTGCGCAAGTGCTCGAATCGATTATCAATTGATCCGAACCAGCCGGCCTGTCGATGCGGCTTTGTCGGCCTATTTGAGCGCTCGAATGGCTCATATGAGAAAGAGGTAATTGGCTTATGCAATTTGCCTACTCGCCCCTAGCTTGGGGATTCCTGCTGGTTCTTGTTCCGCTATTGATCCATCTGATCAACCTAGTGCGGCACAAACGGACGCCATGGGCGGCCATGGAGTTTTTGCTTGAAAGTTATCGCAAAAACCGTCGATGGGTTTGGCTCAAACAGGCCTTGCTGATCGCATCGCGTATGTTGGCCATGGCCTTGCTCGTGGGGATGCTAGCCCAGTGGCTAACCGACTCGAAGATGTTTGCATGGATGGGACGGACCAATGTCCACCACTATGTGATTCTCGACGACAGCGCATCGATGCATGACTCGGCCAATAACAAATCGGCCTACCAAAACGCCTTAGGCGCAATCGCATCGATCAGTGCTTCAGCCAAACAAGACTCCCAAAATCATCTGCTGAGTATCTTCAGGACGTCCAAGCCACAGTTGGCAGCCCGCATCGCCTCGAATGATCAAGCACCGAATGATCAAGCATCCGGCGACCCGGCTAAAACCAACGAAGTTCGAGCCGACTCGGTCGCTGATCTGTTGGCCCAAACCATTCCAAGCGATCCATCGAGCATCCTGACCAAGATCAACAGCACCCAACCGACCTCGATCGAAACGAGCCCACTGGACAGCCTCGATGTGGTCTCGCGATTGATTCAGTCGAGCGAAGATCAAAAATCGATCGTCTACGTCATGAGCGATTTTCGAACCAAGGATTGGTCGAACCCAGTGACGATTCGGCAACGACTCCAAGCCATTCAAAGTGAATCGGTTGAGATCCAATTGATCGATTGTGTCGAGGCAAGGCACGAGAATCTTTCGATCACCAGCATCGAGCCTCGCCAAGAAGTCCTCGCCGCTGGGGTTCCAACCATGGTCAATGTCTCCGTGAGAAACCAAGGCACCACCGCCGCAAGAAACGTCTCGGTTCGTGTTTCAGCCGTCGACTACAGCAGTTCAACCGGTGAGCCTAAGGCTTCGGATCGATTCTCGGGACTCGTCACCGAATTGCCACCGCTACTTTTCGAACGGATCGAACCAGGTGAGTCCGCAACGCGGAACGTCCAAGTCGTCTTTCCCAAAAGCGGGTCGCACGTTGTCCAAGCTGAATTGCCACCCGACTCGATCGCTCCGGATAACCAAGCTAGCTGTGTGTTGGATATCGCCGACGGGATTCGAGTCCTCCTTGTCGATGGAGATGCTGGAGGCAAGCATTCGTATTTCTTTGAATCCGCCTTGGATCCAGGTGGAAACGCCCGAACCGGATTGCTTATCCAACGCGAACGCGTCGAGTACCTTCGAGACTCCGACAGCGTAGCTCTTGAAAACTTTGCATGCATCATTCTTCAATCGATCCCCAGCCTCGATCCAAGGGCCTTGGCCAATCTTCACCGCTATGTTTCCGCAGGTGGTGGCCTTGCGATTTGGTTTGGAGATGACATTTCGACCAGTGACTATCTTCGTGGCTATTCGAATTGGGCCAAACCGATTCCAGGGGCCGACAACACCTTGCCACTGATTCCCTTCGGGCTCACCGGACCGATGGAGTTGACCAAACAGCCCGGTGATGCGACGCCTGATTTACTGGCCGAGTCCCATCCGATTTTTGCTCCATTGCTGGGGCTGAGCAATTCTCCGTTCCAGTTCGTGCGAGTCGAACGCTATGTGGGGATTGATATGAAACTCGACACGGGAGCCGAGAAGTTATGGAAGCCGGTAGCAAGCTTGAGGAACCGCGATCCGCTGATGGTCGACTACCCCTTGGGGGCCGGTCGAGTGTTGATCGCATTGACATCCCTCGATAGACGCTGGAGCAACTGGCCTCAAGATCCAACGTTTGTTGTCGCGGCTTTGAAAATGGTCGGATATTTATCGAGCTTCAAACTTCCTGAAACATCCAGGCCCACAGGAACTGCGCTGCGGTGGGATTTTTCTGCTCAAGAAATGCTTCCCGAGACCCGTTTGGTTTTGCCAGCCACAAGCGCCCGTGGGGTTCGGCCGTTGGTGCAAATCAACGCGACCGATGTTGGCGAAAATTCGCTAAGAGCAAGCTATGGGGTCGGCCTCGAATCGGTAACTAGCGACGCGATTCGAGCATTGACCAGTGCCGGTATATTCGAATGGTGGGGCAATTCGATCCAAGGGGATGCCAAGGTAAAAAATTCCGCTCGCAATACGCCTGGAGTCGAGGGGGATACCGATCGGGTGACACCTACTGATTTGGCGCGAAACCTGTCAGGTGTGAAATTCAATTACCGAAGCGCTCTGTCCAATGCTTCGGATGTGAGCCTAGCTGGTCTCTCGAACCGCAACATGCTCCTTTTGGGGCTACTAGTGGCATTGTTGCTTGCCGAACAGTGGCTCGCCTGGAGCACTTCCTACCACTTGCCCAAGCGATCGTAGAGGAGCAAGGGATCCGAAGTATGGATTTTTTAACGAGTTGGATAAACCGAAGTAACCCGTGGGTTCTGGCCCAAGATGACGTGCGGGTTTACTACCAATGGATGAGGCTCGAGCAACTCGACCAATGGCATCATTGGTTCCTATTGGCCTTGTGTTTGGCTGCGATTGTCTCGTGGGTTGTTTACTGGTACCGCAAGGATTGGGAGGAGTTACCCAAATCGCTTGGCTATGCGCTGCTGATCTTGCGACTTACCGCGTTGCTTGGGATCTTCATCTTTTTTATGGATTTGCAGAAAAGAAGCGAACGTCGCGATGTTCGATCTTCGAAAGTTGCAGTGATGGTCGACACGAGCCTGAGTATGACCATGCCCCTTGAGGAAACCCCTGGTAAGGAGTCGACAGGACCCAGCCGCATTGCTGCGGTTCAGAAATTCTTGGGGCAAAGCGGTTTGCTTGAAAAGCTACAAAAAGAGCATGACACAACCGTGTACCGTTTTGACCAAGGAACCCGACCGAGTGTTGTTGCATCGTTCCAAAAGCCGGTCGAAACCACTTTGCGCAGCGGTTCGATCGAAGCCCGAGAACGCCTTCTTGGATACCTCCGAGCCACAGCGTGGTTTGGTAGTTTGCTTACTCTCGTTGGTGTTTTGGTGATGGTCGCCAGCCTGCTTGCTAGGGCCCTTGGCAACTCCCGAGTCTTTCTTTCTTACTGCATTTTGTTTGGGGTCGTCTCGGCCATCAGCGGTTTTGTTTTCATCGCTACGGCGATCCTCCGAGCCGAAACCATTCCTTGGCAATCCCTGTGGTCCAGTCAGCCACTTGCGTCGATTCAATCTGATCAATCCGAGCCGATCCAGCAGCAAACAACCAAAGACAAACCCTTGAGTCCATCCGAAGTACCTTGGGAGTCGGCTCTAGCGGCAACGGGAACCGAGTCGCGGATCGGCGATGCTCTGCAGTCGGTGCTCGAACAAGAGCAAAGCTCGACCTTGGCAGCCGTCGTGCTCTTGAGTGACGGCAGGAGCAACGCCGGTGTTGATCCACAAAACATTGTTTCGCTTGCAGCTAGGCAAGAGGTTCGGATCCATCCGGTGGGATTGGGAACCGAAAAGAACCCGATGAATGCCAAGGTGCTCGATATGGAAGCACCTAAGCGAGTTTTTCCTGGCGATCGATTCCGCATCAGTGCCTTGATACAGGCATCTGGAATGCAGGGGCTGCAGGTTCCGGTGCAGTTGCGACGTCGGCCAGGGGGTGGTTCGACCGTTGGGCCGACGATCGAGGAGGAGCGAACTCTGACGCTCGAAGGGGACGATGCGATCACCAGCCTTGCCTTTGATGTCGTTCCACGCGAGGTGGGGCCTTGGATCTACGAACTAAAGATCCTCACGCCGAATAGCGACTCGAATGCCTCAGACAATCAATTCGAAGCCGAGGTGCGGGTCGTCGAGCCGAATTCGACCATTCTTATCTTGGCCGGCGGGCCAACGCGCGAATATCAATTCGTGCGAAATCTATTGTATAGAGAACAGACGGTTCAATCGCATGTCTATTTGCAATCGAGCGGGCCTGGGGTTTCGCAAGAGGCCAAGCAGTTGCTAAGCGAGTTTCCCAAGTCGCTTGCGGAGATGACTCAGTATGATGCGGTGATTGCTTTCGATGCCGACTGGACCAAGCTGACATCCGATCAGATCGATGCATTGGAGAGTTGGGTATCGCAGCAGGCCGGGGGACTGATTGTGGTCGCCGGGCCGGTCTCTACCCCCAAATGGGCTGGCAATAGCGCCACCGGCAATCGAAATGCGGAGATCCTCAGGGGCATGGTTCCAGTGATCATGAATACCCGAGGCGCACGCTTAGTCTCGATCGGTCGTTTCGAATCCGAGACGGCTTGGCCTCTGACGCTAGCCTCCAATGCGTTGGCAACCGACTTCTTGCAAGTGGGTTCGACGCCTGAAGAGAGCCAGAAAGCTTGGGAGCGATTTCGAGGTGTGTACAGTTTCTTTGGATGCTACGAGCCCAAGCCGGCGGCGAGCGTGCTTTTGAATTTCTCGGATCCCACCACCTTCGTTAACAATGCAGCACCGATCTACTTGGCCAGTCAGTTCTACGGCAGTGGCCGAGTGGTCTTTCAAGGGGGTGGTGAATTCTGGCGCATGCGGGACTTGGGCGAGAAGTATTTTGACACTTACTACACCAAACTGGTACGGTGGGCAGGCCAAGGTCGATTGCTTAGGGACTCGGATCGAGGCATGTTGCTTGTCGACAAGGAGCAAGCCATTGTTGGTGAGCAGGTCATGGTTCGAGCGGTCTTGAAGGATGCACAGTTTCAGCCGCTGGTTCAAAGCGATACGACGGCCAAGTTGATCGAACCCGGTGGCCGATCGTCGAACCTCAAACTCATGCCTCTTGCAGATCCGACCCAAGCTGGAGTGTATGTCGGTCAGTACGTGACGCGTAAGACGGGGACTTATGAGGTTCAATTGCCGATCGGATCGCTGGCAGATCAAGTTCTATTGACGCAGCAAACCATTGTTCGAGTACCTGCCTTGGAGATCCAGCGTCCTCAGCGGAACGATCCGCTCTTGAGCGAACTGGCATCCAAGTCTGCGGGCAAGTACTGGATTGGCCTTGGTGGACTTGAGTCGATCGCAAGCACGATCAAACCGCGAGAGCAGGTCAATTACTTGCCCAATGCTCCCGATAGCGAGTTCCGCCAACGGCTCAACGCGCTGCTGATGGCCTTGATCGCCGGAGCCCTGAGTCTCGAATGGCTCACAAGAAGGCTCAGCAGACTAGCTTAATGCAGACTAGCTTCAACCTGTGCTTTCCACTCTTGAAGAGGTTCCAAGGGAATGCCAACCGTCTTCAGAGACGCGCTCAGTTTATCGAAATCTGCATCTGGGTTTGCCAACCAAGACTTCAAGGCAAACCGAGCTTCCTGCTCAGCGTGAGCTTGCTCTGGACTATCGGGCTGGAGTTGTCCAATGGCCAGCCAACGCATGTATTTGGGCATCAGGATTACCAACCGGTCATTGAATTCTCGAAGATCCATGGCGTTGGGGTAATTGCGAACTTTAGGAGTGGCGAGAAATTCTTCCCATCGACTTGTTAAGTCTACGAGTTCAGCAAAAGAGCTTGTTTCCAGATAGGCAAGGCTTCGCTGAAAATAATGTTGCAACCATCGCTCTAAAACCGTCCAGTCTTCAATGGATTCAACGATTGGATCCTGTGACAACTTGTCTATGGCTTGAAAAACACGAGACGATTCTTCTTTTCTATCGATTCTCCAAAGTAGGCAACTGCGTGATGAAACGGCCTCTATATAATTGACAAGAAAACCAGTGCGATCTGGATGGAGCTTGAATAATTCCAAGCTATCATCAGCGATTGACCGATAAACATCCAAAACCTGACCATCCGTCTTAGAGCGTTTGCTCAGGAACATGGCACGTCGTTGTAGCAAGTTGAATATTGTTTGGCGGATGTCCAAGTCGTCGGGATGCTCAGAGAGATGTTTTTCCCCCGCTTCGATAGCCTTGGAATTCCATTCAAAGGCGGGTGGGGTCCATCCATCGGTTCTTATTTTCAAGAGGCTCATGTTGTACAAGCCGTTGATCAGGGCGACTTGATGGGCTAACTCGTCAGGCTCCTTTTCGATGAGCTCTTGTAAGATCGTTAGCGATTTGTTTCGAGCCGAGATCGCCTGTAGAAGATTTTCCTGTTCATTGACTCCGCGATTCGTAGAAGCTTCCGAAAAAAAACAAAGCGATTGGTAGTGGTACATCACCTGCAAGTGATTCGTTAGCTTCAGATCGTCAGGCAAAAGTCTGTGGGCTTCCTCGAGCAAAGGAAGTTGCTTGGTGATGTTTTCGAGCAACTCAGAAGCTGGCACACGTTTTCCAGCTAAAACGGTGTCATTGATATTTGAGTTGGTTACTTTCATCGAATTGAGGAATAGCTCATTAGCCTTAGCCAGGCCGTTGGCCAAAGTGCTCCGGACTTTCCATTCCCGACTGAGCAAAAGAACGCCCCCCATAAGTGAAGCTATCAGCGTGGAAAGAAACACGGTTGTTTTAGGATGGCTTTTTATCCATCGCTTGGCGGATTCCCCTGGAGTCGGAGGGGATAGACTGATGGGTTGTCCCTGGAGAAATCGTTGTAGATCCTCTGCCAAATCCCTTGCGTTGCGATACCGCTCTTTGGATTCCTTTTGCAGACATTTCCCGATGATCAACTGGAGAGATGGCGGGATTGGATGATCCGGGCGATCCGGGGCTTGAGGCGCTTTTTGGACAATATTGGTAAGTGTCTGGAAATGACTCCAATCGACAAAGGGATGCACACCATGAACCAACTCAGATAGGATCACCCCTAGCGAGAATATATCCGAGGGGGTTCGCAATAAATGTCCTTGAACCTGCTCGGGGGACATATAGGAAAGTGTTCCGATGACTTCTCCATAGTCGGTCAAAGGCTCGATAGGTGTGTGATCCATCTTTTTTGAAAGGCCAAAGTCTGTAAGCAGCGGCCAAAGCCCAATTCCCATGCTTTCAAGCGGATCGCAAGACTGCAGAAGAATGTTTCCTGGCTTGATGTCTCGATGCAACACCGCCAGTGAGTGGGCTTCTTCGAGGGCCTGTGCCAGCTTACAAACCAACCATGCAGATTGTTCCGGAGAAAGACTCAGTCTGTTGCTCGAAAACAGATTTGCAAGGGAGCCAGCATCCGCCCATTGGACGATGTGATAAGCGAACCCCTCGAATTCCCCGGTTTCAAGCAGTTCAATGATGTTGGGGTGTTTGAGTTCAACGAGCACCTGGCCTTCAAATTCAAACCTCTCTCGAGGAATTCTCTGAGTGGCTTTCGACGGACGAAGGATTTTGATCGCAACCCGTTGGCCGTGATATTTCCGGTCGTCGACAGCAAAGACCAATCCGTATGCCCCTAGGCCTAAGCATTCGATATTGTGGAATCGTGTTTCAGAACTCGAATGCAGAACTGCTTCCAGCAGATGCTCGCACTGCGTCTGGTCTTGGGTATCGATCGTTTCGATCCGTTTTTCGTCGCGTGCAAGGTCGCACTGCCTTTGCATTTTTAGGATCTCTTGTTCGTTTGGTTCGGAGGATCCTGTGGAGCGTGTGGACATCTTCTATGGGGATGGAATTAGGGGCTTTGCTTAACGGGAAAACGCGTATTGCGATCGAACCTCGCTAGAAATTTCGCGGATGCATGTATTGATCAAGTAACGGACATCATCTGCCTTTCGGTCAATTTTTGCTCCGATCTGAGAAAAACTCATCCCTTTGCGAAACCTCCAGCGCAGCAAACGCTGGATTTCGCGAGGCTGTTTATGAATCACGATAAGGATGGAACGAGCCAATTCCTGGCGAATAAGTCTATCGACTTGATCGACTTCCTTGAGGTTCGGAATTGATTCGATTTCCTGAGTTGAATTCAACTCCAACATTTCGTCGAATCCCCTCTTTTTCGCGGCAAGTTTCCGCTGAAGTTTTCGTATTTGATTCCTGAGAGTCGTCGAAAGGTAGCTGAGAAAGTGCTGTCGGTTTTTGAAGTGGTGTTTGGGAGCCTTCCTGGCCACAGCCATCCAGGTGTTTTGGATCGCATCGGAGACGCCGAACTGCGATCGAAGATTATTGCACCAATGACGATTAGCGATTTCCGACAGCAGCGGCCCGTAGTAAGAGATCAACTCATCAATTGCATTCTCATCAAGGACGCGGGCCAAATCGGTGATTGGCGATCGGCAAGAGGTGCGAGGACAGACAGATTGCATGTTGGTGGAATACTGCGAGTAACGGTGATCTGAATGCAATCCGTTGCTCGAATTTATAGAGGCTATCAAACCCCTACTTAGAAGTCAAGAAAAACATCAAATGCTCCGTGGAATACACAAGCCGCAATCGCCGTTTTGAAGAGGTCGTCTGCTAGACGTCTGTGTATCGGAGAAGTTGAATTAGAAATGGAAGGAAGCCTTATAGATGGTTCGAAAGCGTCAGATCGGCGCATAGACTTGTTTGATGGCTTGCCTAGGAATCAACCATAACTGAATCCGCGTTGCTATCACAAATCCAAATTCCATGACATAGATAAATGGAATGGCAGCAAAGATCTCACTTGGGGGGAATGCAGGATCAATCGCCTTCGAAAGCAATACAAGGCTCAATGGATAGAGCAGTGGAGCGAGAATCACCACAAGCCACCAACGCCAACGAAATTTCTGAGGAACCAAAGCGAATCGACTTGCGAACTGCAAGTAAACGATCAGCGCAGTCCAAAACGCCGTGCAAAAGATCCACAAAACGCTCATGGCGATGTTTCGCAGATTTGGACTATTTCCAATGGTTGCGAGATACTTCAGCAGCAAACTTGCGATTCCAACCACGAGCATCACTCCAAAGATCCGTAGAATCGTGTACTGATTGGAGTACTCATTGGAATGTTTCACTTGCAACTCAACGGTCAAATTCGTTCGCTTCAGAAAGAGCCCCAAAAACCATCCTTGAAACCAGTAGAAAAGAGTTGCTGCCATGACAAGCATCAAGGATAAGACGGTTACGCTATACCATGGAGCCGATATCGCTCCAAAGCCGGAAAGCAAATTGAATTGATATTGAAGCGTGCCTGACAAGGTGATCGCACCGATGAGCAATCCTCCAAGGTAGATTCGGGCAAGCCAATTTGAAATAAAAAGCTGCATCCAAATCCAAACGGCGCTGTATTGACAAAGCAAGCAACCAAGAAAAATCCCGAGGGAGCTGATCGCGAGGAGCTCTAAAGTCCCAAAGCCCATGAGAGCACCAGCACCAAAGACACCAAAAAATAATATAACACTAATCAGTACATTAAAAACCAATGCGGTTAGCATCACAGCCAAAGCCCTGGTTGACCAAGGACCCGGCTTGGATCGATCCATCCGAGCATCCTCGATGCTGTATGGGTCCTCGAGCGTCGAGGGATCCTGCGGCCGAACCCCTTTGGGATCTTGGATCTCGTATTCCGAAGGATCAGGTTGGTTCATTCAGCTTGCTCATGGGATTTGGAATCTATGAAACCTGTGTCAAGGGTGGCTGACTTGGGGTAGGTGGAAGTCTCCTTTGGATCCAATCCGCAACCATCAACAATTGCGATTCGTGGAAGAACCTTCCCGTCAGTGCAATCGTTTTGGGTTTCTTGTTGGTCTGATCCTCGCCAAACGAAACGACCATCGAAGGATGGCCTGTGAGATTGGTTCTGGCTAGGTCACCATCTCCAAGATAGACATCGACTTGACGCAAAGGTCCCTCGGTCTTGCGGATTAAATCCACTCGAGCTCGCATGGCTTGCACATAATCGATCGCCGTGCAGAACTGTGCTTCTCGAAAAGTCGGTGCCCATTTGCCCACTTGATCGTCCTGCTGGATCCCCTCGAAAAGTTCACCGTGCATCGCAGCCGCCTCGACACTGATCGCGTCGGTCATGGCTTGGATCCGCAAATCGGGCTCGAAATCCAACTCGATCACCTCGCACCCTTCTTCCGAAAGCATCCGAGCGAGCGTCCGCTCGGAGCCCTTCGGTCGGCTCGATACACCAAATCGTAGTTGCTTGATCGACCAATCGCTCAGAGGCCACACCAGCGGAGCGTCGAAGACCGCGGCGTCCTTGCCATCAGTGCCGAGCATCTTTGAAAAAACCACACCGCAATCGCGAGGTGTTCGCCCGATCGGTCCTATCTTGTCCATCGACCAACCGAGTGTCATGCATCCGAAACGACTGACGCGACCAAAACTTGGACGCAGCCCACAAGTGCTGCACACACGCGTCGGAGATACGATGCTACCGAGAGTCTCCGAGCCAATCGCGAATCCAACCAAACCGGCTACCACTGCGCAGGCGCTCCCCGCCGAAGACCCCGAACTACCTTGCTCGATGTCCCAAGGGTTGCGCGTCATCCCACCGAACCACTGATCCCCCCAAGCCAACGTCCCGACCGTTAGCTTACAAAGCAGCACCGCTCCGGCTGATTCCATCCTTTGGGCAACGGTTGCCAAGACATCCCGTTGGCGATCTTTGTAATCGACAGCACCCCATGTCGTGGGCATCCCTGGTATCGAGATGATGTCCTTGGCACCCCAAGGTATCCCATGCAAGACTCCGCGATCCTTACCGCTAGCAAGCTCGGAGTCAGCACGCTTGGCCTCCTCGATCGCTTGATCGTTGTACGATACGACGCAGAGCAACTGCGGATCGAATCGCTTGAGCCTCGCGAGGTACATCGATGTGAGTTGCTCACTGGTAAAGAGTTTGCGCCTCAGACCTGCTGCCAATTGCTCGACGCTCCAGAAGGCTACTTGTTCGAGTTTGTCCTGCTCGAATTTGGGCAATTCGATCCCAAGAACTTCCTTGGGATTCCAAGCAGCACGATCGTCGGCTTGTGCGTTACCTTCGTCGCGATGGCCGAACTTGGTGGTCGGTTCGACGATCGCTGCAGGAAGGAAAACTGAGGCCATGGGTGTGTTCTCATCGATCGAGATTGATCGCAGCGACTGGATCGACTTTGCCTTGGCATTGAGCCGCTTGGCGATCTCTTCGCATTGCAGATCGCTCAGCTCGACGCGAGATTGCCAAGCCGCTTGGCGAACCATCTGTGCGGTGATCTCTGTGATCTCCTTGGCTTGCGGCGGATCCTGTTTCTCCTGATCCAGTGGGGTTAGAGGCAAGCAGGATGCGAGAGCTTGAGCTTGATGGGTCGTCGCAACGGTACCGCAGGCAAGTAGGCTGCTGATGATCCATTCTCGACGTCCAAGGGGTTCACCGCCTCGAAGGGCTGCATCCGGTAGATTCATTGGATTTCCTTTTAAAAAAAAGACCTTCAGGTATTTTAGTGGGTAGAAACTCGGCTTTCTCGTACTCAGCGTCGCGGTACTCGTACTCGTACTCGAAAACGCCTGAATCGATTCAAGTCGATCACCCTTTCAGGCAAGCTGGAACCCCAGTATTTAGCCCTTTTGTCAACGAAATCCCGATACCTCTCTTCGAGTACGAGTACCGTTTCACTGAGTACGAGTACGAGTACGAAAAGAACCAGTGGTATGAATTGCCAGCCACGATAATGCCGTATGGACCTTAAAAAAGACCAGAGAGCTCTAGCCCATGAATGTTTCAAAACCACGACGAGGTTCGCGGCCCAAGAGTTTTTCGGCCTGCGCATCATTGATGATCTTCTCAGTCTTTGGATCCCAAGCGATTTTTCGACTAAGTCGAGCAGCGATTCCTGCCAGATGGCACGTCGACAAAGCGCGATGGTGGCTATGCACATCGGAGATCGGTTCGACGCGATCCCGAGCAGCTTCGAAGAAGTTTCGGAAGTGGTCCGCTAGTGGTCGATTTTTGTAAGCAACCTCGAGCGCGTTTGCGGGCAATGGATTGGACTTAAGATCATCGACCGCTTTCCCTGCGATGCGGCCACGGTTGACGAACAATCGGCCTTCGGTCCCTTCGAACATAATTCCGTTGTCCCCATCATGACGGATCTCGATCTGGAGTCCATCTTGGAAGATCGCTCGGATGAGAAACTCCGTAGCCGTGTTGTAGCGCGATGGATCGGTGGGATAACCCTCTTTGAATTCCACAGGGTGCTTGACCATTTCAGGAATGATTTCGATCGGGCCGGTATCGGTCAATCCCATGCCCCAGGTAGCGATATCGACATGGTG
This sequence comes from Planctomycetaceae bacterium, assembly GCA_021298315.1. Classification (GTDB taxonomy): domain Bacteria; phylum Planctomycetota; class Planctomycetia; order Pirellulales; family Pirellulaceae; genus JBKCUI01. The sequence continues at coordinate 5,235 of JAJTFC010000053.1, read as the reverse complement.
GGCACCCCAGTCGGTGAGCTTACCTCCGGAGTATTCGTACCACCATCGAAACTCATAATGGCAACGCGACCAACTTTTGGTCTCCCCGTTGTCGCCGGCCAGGAATCGAAAGGGTGCCTCGGCCACAGGGCCTTGCCAAAGATTCCAGTCGAGATGCTTCGGGGGATCTGCAACAGGGATCTGGGGACTCTTGGGTGCTCCACCGATGTGGCAAGTGGCTTTTTTGATTTTGCCGATCCTGCCGTTTTGCAATAGAGCGATGGCTTCGACAAACTGCCTGCTGCTTCGCTGCTGAGTACCGATTTGAACGATGCGACCGGTCTTCTTGCAAACATCACAGATCGCTCGGCCTTCGGGCACCGTCAGAGTCATCGGCTTTTCGCAGTAGACATCTTTGCCTGCAAGCATCGCTTCGATCAGCAGTTTGGCATGCCAGTGGTCGGGAGTTGAGATATGGACGATATCGATTTTGGGATCGTCCAATATAGCTCGGTAATCTTTGGGAGTTGCCGGCTGGTTTCCGGTCCATTCTTTGACCAAAGCGGCGGCTAGCTCCGTTCGACTGCTATCGGCATCAAAGACGCTGACATAATCCCCGTACTTCTTGAAGTCGGGAGCCGAACCGTAGGAGCCTTGGAGTCCCGTAGCCTTTTGGCACCAACGGCTTCCGGTTCCGATGGCCGCCACGCGAGGCCTATCATTGGCTTGGCAAAAACCTTCGGCTCTAGGTGCACGATGCACGATCGCAGCAGCGGCAAAAGCCGAGCCAGTCGTGTGCAGAAAACTTCTTCGGTGCAATGGTTTGTTCATAATGGATCAACTTTTCAATGAGGATGTCGTAAAAAATGAATCAAATGATTTAATTGCCCTGCCCCTGCCCCTGCCCCTGCTCGTGCTCGTGCTCGTGCTCGTGCTCGTCGAGACCTTCTTCCACGACCAAGAAGATTCGATCCGACCTTAGCCAAGTCCGGTTGGGACTTTGCCAATATAACTGCCCTTGGTCGGTGAGTCTTGGATATACATCGACTCGTTTGAAAAAAAGGGCTCTTCAGGTATTATCGTGGCTAAAACTCATTGAATTCGTGCTCGTGCTCCTGCTCGTAATCGGATGATGGGAATTGCTCTATGGAGTGGAGTTGACGTTCCGAAGCACTTGCACAATTGAGCCTGCTAGAATCTTTTCGAGCACGAGCACGAGCACCGTTTAACTGAGTACGAGTGCAATCGCCCTGTTGCAAACCTCTTTGGCTATGGCCGTCGAAAGTGGTATACTAAATGGGTGTTCCAACGATTAGCCCCCAAAGGATTTAGTCAACGATGAATGCCTCTCATAGCAGTTCGTGGGCACGTGGCGGCCTGGATCGAATATGGCTATGTGGGTTATCCAATCAAACCACCCCCGTTTTTCATTCGCTGGCTGCTGCGAATGCGGCTAAGAAAGATGCTCGATGTGGGGATGACCAAGGGGGTGCGGATCCCTGGGATCAAGGGTGGAACCCTTGGTATCGATGACATGCAAACAGGCCATGCTGCTAATCGGCTTATCGAAGCCCTTGGTCGATTGGCCAGTTCCGAAGCGGTGCCTTATGACAGCCCTGCATTTGGCAAGATGTCGCACGAGGATCGCACCAAGTTGAATCTACGGCACGCAGAGCTTCATCTTGGGTTTCTACAGTACTGAATTGCCGGTTCTTCAGCAATTAGGTTCTTGAGGTGTTTTAGTGGGTGAAAGCTCGGCTTTTTCGTACTCAGCTTCGCGGTACTCGTACTCCAAAACACTTGAATCGATTCAAGGCGATCGCTTTTCAAAGGAAGCTCGAACCCCATTATTTGGGCCGCATGGCAACGACATCCCACTACGACCCTTCGAGTACGAGTACCGTTTCACTGAGTACGAGTACGAGTACGAAAAGAACCAGTGGTATGAATTGTCAGCCCTGAATCGTGTCGCAAGTCACACACCGTTTTGACTGTGAGTCAAACGAGCCAGATCCTCGAGCAACGACAGGGCCTTGCCCGAATCGATCGCCCTTTGGGCTTGGCCCACCGCATCGATCAAAGAATGAGTTCGATTGCACACCCAAAGTCCCGCTGCTGCATTGGCGACCACAATATCCCGAGCAGGTCCGCTTTGTCCTTTCAAGATCCCTTCGATCATCTTGGCGCTTTGCTGTGGACCATCTACCAAAAGATCCGAGTTGTTGATTCTTGGCAAACCAAAACTGCGATGATCCCAGTACAACTGCGTCGTCATTCCATACTGCACATGCAATACGCTGGTCTCTGAGGACAAGCTCACTTCGTCCATCCCATCGGCTCCTCGCACCACTACGGCCGCTTGGATAGGCAACTGCACGAGGGTCGCGGCGAGCTTGGCTTGCAAATCCTCACGACCCGTACCCAAGATTTGGTAAGCCGCTGCGGCTGGGTTGCACAATGGCCCCAGGTAATTAAAAAGCGTCGGCACGCCAAGCTGCTGACGAACTTGTCCGACATGCTTCATCGCCGGATGCAACAGTGGAGCATAACAAAAGCACAATCCAAGCTGATCCAAACTTCGCTCAACACACGCTCGGTCGGCATCGATCTTGACACCCAAGTGGGCCAGGACATCGGCCGAGCCTGTAGCGCTTGTGATCTTTCGATTACCATGCTTGGCCGTCGGAACGCCACAGGCTGCCGTGACGATGGCCGTAGCTGTCGAAATGTTAAAGGTTCCACTTCCGTCACCTCCGGTGCCGCAAGTGTCGAGCAAGTCGGCGTGTTTGCTGCGGATTGGAGTCATCATCAGCCGCAGACCCTTGGCTGCTCCGAGCATTTCGGAAACCGATTCCCCTTTGGCCCGAAGAGCCAGGAGTAATTGACCGATCTGAGCATCGTCGGCCCGTCCAGCAAGCATCCAGACGATGGCTTGCTGCATCTGATCCGGAGATAAGTCTTGGCCACTTTCGGCGATTTGTATGAAATCCTCAAGCATGTTTGATAGGCTTATGTGTAGAAGGCTAGCCCGCGAGGGTGTTGGCAAGGTAAACTAGGAAGAGCTTTAGGAACGCCGCTAGAAAGTGTATTTGAGTCTATATGGCCAGAAAAGTCATTATTGATTGCGATCCGGGAATCGACGATGCCGTAGCGCTTGTCATGGCACTGTTTGACCCTCGGCTCGATGTCCTTGCCGTAACTACCAGTGCAGGAACGGTTCCCGCTGAGCAATCGGCCAAAAACGTACAATCGCTGATCGAAAAACTCGATCCTCCCAGGTTCCCCCGCGTAGGGTTAGGAACCGATCCGGAAAATGCACCGGTGCTTGACGAATCCGAACTCCACGGATCCGACGGACTAGGCAACCTAAGCCTTTCGAGTATCGATCGCCAGCACCTGATGCCCAGTGAGAAGCTCATTGTCGATCGAATCAAATCCGATTCCGGGCAAGTGACGGTTTTATGTTTAGGGCCGTTGACTGGAATCGCACGAGCGATGCAAAAGGATCCGAGTATCATCGCTCAGATCGATCGGATCGTGGTCGTTGGTGGTGCTGTTCCCGGATGTGGAGATGTTACTCCGGCTGCAGAGTTCAACATGTATTTTGATCCGACCAGCGCCAATCGCGTTTTGCGCTCGGCGACGACCAAAACCTTACTGCCCTTGGAAATGATTCAACAAGTTCGATTCGATCTGGATTTGATATCGAATTTGCCCCTGAAATATACCCGTGCTGGTGGTCTGCTCCACTCGATGCTTTCGCACATGTTTCGATCCTATCGGCAACTGCGAGGCATGGAGGCGATCTTTCTCAAAGGAGTCATCGGTGTAGCTTATATGCTCGAACCGGAACTGTTCCAATGCGAACAGCTTTCCGTGTCGGTCGAGGAACAAGGGGATGTTACCCGAGGAGCAACGATCGTCGACCGACGGCCCCATGCACCGGTATCAAGAGATTTGGAAATCGTATCGGGAGTCGATGCCCAAGGCGTCCGTGACTTAGTCATCCGGACGCTGCGCTACGCGGGACAATGCTCCGAGTAGTCCACCAATGCTGATTGTTTAAGTAGGAGATTGCATGTCCAAAGTTCCCCGCACAGTCCATTTGGCGCTGGTTCAAATGACCACGCCCAAATCCATCCCTGAGAACGTCGATAAAGCGATCTCGCTTGTTCGCCAAGCTGCAAAAGCTGGTGCGAACATCGTGTGCCTTCAGGAACTCTTCAATGCCCCTTATCCTTGCCAGAGCGAAGACCACCAGCGGTTCGCTTGGGCCGAATCGATACCCGGACCGACCAGCAAAGCGATGAGCCAAGTAGCCAAAGAGTGCTCGGTGGTCGTCACCGGCTCGGTCTTCGAACGGCGCGCCCACGGCTTGTATCACAACACCGCACTGGTCTACGACACCGATGGATCCCAAGTCGGCTTCTATCGCAAGATGCACATACCTGACGACCCTCACTACTACGAAAAGTTCTACTTCACTCCGGGGGATACAGGCTTTACAGTCGCCAAGACCAAATACGCCACCATCGGAGTCGGAGTCTGCTGGGATCAATGGTATCCAGAAGCGGCCCGGTTGTTCGCATTGCGAGGAGCCGAAATCCTGCTCTACCCGACGGCCATCGGCTGGCTTGCTCAAGACAAAGAGAGTGTCGGCAAAAGCCAACATGAAGCTTGGGAAACCATGATGCGCTCGCATGCGATCGCCAATGGAGTCTTTGTGGCTGCTGCAAACCGAGTAGGCCACGAGGATTCGATCGAATTTTGGGGGGCCTCGTTTGCATTCGATCCTGCGGGCAATCTGCTGTATCGCGCCAGTCATAACCAAGAGGAATTGGTCATGGTTCGATGCGATCTGGATTCCATCGATACTCAACGCACCTATTGGCCTTTTATGCGAGATCGACGCATCGATGCTTATGGAGACCTAACCAAACGTTGGGTGGACGGATGAGAGGACTAAGTGCCGTCGATTGCGGATATCGCTGGATCGCAGAATGGGAGTCCCACGAAGCTACTTGGATCTCCTGGCCCTACCGCGAAACGACATGGCCTGGCCGGCTTCATGCTATCCCGCCAGTGACCGAAAGGGTCATTCGAACGTTGGCCGAAGTCGAAAAGGTTCATGTGCTCGGAGGCCCAAGCGAATCGTTCCAGGCCGCCAGCGGCGCACTAACGGGTGTTGCGAATGTTATTGTCCACAACATACCTACCAACGATGTCTGGATCCGCGATTACGGTCCGACCTTTGTT
>JAJTFC010000171.1 GCA_021298315.1 Planctomycetaceae bacterium | reverse complement strand
CTCACAATACTCCTACGAGTTCTATTTGCTCCATGGCGTTTTTCTCGTTGGCAGTATGAAGTTGTTTAAGACTCAAGGTTTTTGTTTTCGATCAGGAATCGCGATGATCCTCGGGGTCATTGCATCGATGATTGCCGCGATCGTCTTGAAAAAAATGGTTCAATTGTTGAGTATTCAACGGCTGTCCATTGTTCAACGGCAGTCCTCTGCCGTTGACCGACAAGCGTAGCTTGGCGTTGCTTTGCAGGACTCTCAGACTCGCCTCGCAAGCTCGGCGGGGGGCGATTGAGACAATCGCCGAACACTATTGTTCAACGGCAGTCCTCTGCCGTTTGGCGACAAGCTTTAGCTTGACGTAAAACGGTTGATCCCAGGAAAAAAGGGTTGACTTTATAAATCGAGATTCGAATTCTTTTCTAAATTGTTCTTTGTTTATTCTGTCGGTATACAAGGAGGGCAATGGTGAATGATTCTGAGGATGTAAATTTTTACTCTTTTGATAAAGATGCGGAAATCGATATCAGTAATCGAAGTTTTCCGCACTGGTTCCAGCCTGGTGTTGCGATTTTTGTCACATTTAGAACGGCTGATTCAGTGCCGAAGGATTCGCTGCTTTTAATGCGACGAAAGTTTGACGATTGGCTACTCAGGCAATCACTTCCAATATTTGCCACTGAATGGTTCTTTGACTTACCCACGGATGTCCGCAGAGAAAAGTTAGAGGTCTACCCTAAGAATATCCAATCAAAGATGCTTCGGGAGTTCAATCGTCTCTTTCAGCATACTTTGGATGAATGCCATGGTGAGTGTTTACCTGAGAAATTAGAGAACTCCAAAATCATCTCCAACGCGATCCGTTATTTCGATGGCGTGAGGTACGATCTCGATAGCTTTGTAATCATGCCAAACCATGTTCATGCGATTGTACAGTTCAGGCACGGTTTCGACATGCGTATTATTGGCCAGAGCTGGATGCGCTACACGGCTAGGCATATAAATATGTTGGAGAAACGAAGTGGTGAACTGTGGCAGTCCGAAGCCTTTGATCACATCATAAGAAGTTCCGAACAGTTTTGCCATCTTCGTGAATATATAAGATTCAATCCAATGAAAGCTCGGCTCGTGGAAGGAAGATACTTCTACTGGAGCCGAGGTTTATAGTTTATCGATTGCTCGACGCCCATTGTTCAACGGCAGTCCTCTGCCGTTTGGCGACAAGCGTAGCTTGGCGTTGCTTTGCAGGACTCTCAGACGCGCCTCGCAAGCTCGGCAGGGGGCGATTGAGGACAATCGCCGAACAATGGGCGATTGAGACAATCGCCGAACACTATTGTTCAACGGCAGTCCATTGTTCAACGGCAGTCCTCTGCCGTTTGGCGACAAGCGTAGCTTGGCGTTGCTTTGCAGGACTCTCAGACGCGCCTCGCAGGCTCGGCAGGGGGCGATTGAGGACAATCGCCGAACAATGGGCGATTGAGACAATCGCCGAACACTATTGTTCAACGGCAGTCCTCTGCCGTTTGGCGACAAGCGTAGCTTGGCGTTGCTTTGCAGGACTCTCAGACGCGCCTCGCAAACTCGGCAGGGGGCGATTGAGGACAATCGCCGAACAATGGACGATTGAGACAATCGCTGAACCATTAGGCTTCGGCCATGTCTCGGGCATGGTAACTGCTTCGGACAAAGGGGCCCGATGCGACTTTGCGAAAGCCCATCGATTTGGCTATCAATCGCAATTCCTCAAATTCTTCGGGTAGTACATATTTGACCACTGGCAAATATCTTGGGCCTGGTTGCAAGTACTGTCCCAAGGTCAAAAAATCGCATCCATGCCGCCTGAGATCGGCCAAGCATTCGAGTAGTTCATCACGTGTCTCGCCTAGTCCGAGCATCAGCCCACTCTTGGTCTTGATGGCCGAATTTCGCTCCTTGATTCGGCTCAGCAGTTCCAGTGTCCAACGATACTCGCTCTTTGGGCCCCGCACCCTACGGTACAGACGCGGTACTGTCTCCATGTTGTGATTGAAGACCTCCGGTGCGGCATCGATGACGCGCTCCAATCCGTGGCGATGCCTGATGAAGTCTGGCGTTAGTACTTCTACGGCCGCACCTGTCCTGTCTCGCACCGCCAGGACGCATCGATAAAAGTGCTCGCCTCCTCCGTCAGGCAAATCGTCGCGAGTGACGGATGTGATCACCACATGCTTGAGCCCCAGCCTCGCTGATGCTTCGGCAACTCGCTGCGGCTCGTCGTCTTCCAAGGCTTCGGGCCGTCCTCGCGAGACTGCGCAAAAGCCGCAAGGCCGCGTGCAGACATTCCCTAAGATCATGAAGGTCGCGGTCTTTTGCGAATAGCACTCCATGCGATTTGGACACTTGGCGTTCTCGCAAACCGTCTCTAACCTTAACTCCTTGAGTAGTCCGTGGGTAAACTGATTCCCATTCCCCTTGGGCACCTCGCGTCGAAGCCAACTTGGGAGCCGCCGACTGGATTCAAATAGCTTGTTCTGGCTCGATTCCGAGAGCGGAATCGTTCCACCCATCGATCCACATCCACCCATGCGACTGGCCCCAGTCGGCTCGGCAGCAGCAGTCCCTGAAAACTCAGCTCCCAGGATCGGTAAATTCGACTTGGTGTCGTTCATGGATTTATCAACAATTCAGCTTGACTGTGCGTGGAAAATAACCTTACAAGACCTAGCACTGTAGCCACATCGGGTCGGATTGCTACCCCATTTCATTCCGGAAAATCGGCCTTTAGATCTCGCCAATTGCCCGCAATTTGACTTACATTATGAGTAAGTTCCTCCTGCACACAATGTGAATCCAAAGGACCAGAGTCGATGATCCAAGCCAAACGATCCCACCTTGCTGCTTCTAGCCCTCTAGGGCTCGTGGCTCTCTTGCTCGGGCTCTTGTACCCTGTGCTCAGCTCCCGGGCCGAAAACGCTTGCCCGTTCTGCTCGGCTGCCTCCCAAACGCTCCGTCAAGAAAGCCTCTCGATGGATGCCGTTGCCATCGCTAGTCTCGTGACCGACGGAAGAGTCGATATCGATGGCAACGCAACTTTCGTCGTCGAAAGAGTCCTCCGTGGCGAGTCCCTTCTAGAGACAGGGCAAAAGGTAGAAGCCAATTACTTTGGTCCGGGTAAAACCCAAAAGAAGTTCCTGCTCCTGGGGGTCGATCCTCGGAATCTCGTTTGGTCCTCGCCTTTGCCTCTTTCGGCGGATGCTGAAAAGTACATCGAGCAAATCCAAAAACTACCCGAGGATCCAATCGCTCGGTTGGATTTTTACCAAAAGCATTTCGAACATCCCGACTCCTTGCTGGCCCGCGATAGCTACGATGAGTTCGCTCTGGCCCCTTATGAGGATGTCAAGAAACTCAAAAGCAAAATGGATCGCGAACAGCTCATGGATTGGATTCGTGATCCTTCCATCTCCCCTGATCGCAAACGCCTCTATTACACGATGCTCGGTATCTGCGGCACTCCAGCCGACGCCGTCGAGTTCGAGTCGATGATCCGAAGCTCCGATCCAGACAAGCGTGCTGGCTTGGATGCACTCATCGCTGCTTATCTGATGCTCAAAGGTGCCGATGGTCTGAAACTCATCGACGAGCAGTTCTTGGCCAATCGCAAAGCCAGCTACCCAGATGTCTACGCATCGGTCATGGCGCTGCGATTCCACGGTACTGAGTCGCAAGTCATCCCCAAAGAATCGATTTTGGGCTCGATGCGAAACTTGCTGGCTGCTCCCGATCTGGCCGACTTGGTAATTCCCGATTTGGCCCGATGGGGTGACTGGACTCAGATTGACCGACTCTGCGAACTCTTCAAATCAGCAAACGACGATAACTCTTGGGTTCGAGTCCCGGTGGTCAATTACCTCAGAGCCTGCCCATTGCCCGAGGCCAAGGAACGCTTGGCCGAACTCGAAAAGATCGATCCGAAAGCCGTTAAACGAGCTTCCACATTCTTTCCCATTCCTGCCCCTGCAACCGACAAGAAGGATTCGCCTAAGGATGCTGTTCCGGCTCCCAAGCCCGGCCAAGGGGCTCCTGCAGGCTCGTCTTCGAACTGGAAACCTGCTGGACGGCCTAATTCGATCGTCGCCTGGAACGCTCAAAGCCCCTCGTCAGAATCGTCAACTTCCTTCGAGTCGGCTGCCGGCCTGAGGTTGACCGATGGCCAAATCGGAGTCTTTGCCCTCTCGGATTCTGATTTCTCCAGCGATTCGGCGGTTGCGCAAGCGATGCCAGAGGATGTTTTTTTGTTGAACTCTCGTATTATTTTTTCCGTACTGACTTGCAGCCTAGGGGCCTGTGGCCTAACGCTTTGGTTGATTTCCACCTGAACGAACCCCAGTCTGTCATTGACGTTTACCGACGATGAGCACCGCGAGCACAAATCCGATCGAAGGCACTCAAATCGAGCCGGTTCCCTACGCCGATGAGTATGGCTACACAAGCCTTTCGCGTGCGGCGGTTCTTAGCCTCGTCTTTGGCATCCTGGGTTTGCTCAGTTGGTACTCACCGCTCCTGCTTTTCCTGAGCCTTCTGGGAGGGATCTTTGCCCTCATCGCCATGGCAAACTTGAAAAAGTATCCAGGCGAACTCAGCGGTAAACCACTAGCGATTCTAGGCGGACTGCTGAGCCTTGCGATGCTCGTGGCAAGTCCGATCAAGCACACTTATGTGTACTACACGGAGCTTCCTGAGGGTTACGAGCGGATCTCGTTTGCTGCACTGAAAAGTCCCGTCGGTGCCCCGGATGTTCCTCCTCAAACCGCTTTAGAACTCAACGGCAAAAAGGTCTTTCTCAAGGGATACATTCATCCAACCTCTCTTTCAAGCAATGCTGCCAAAACCTTCGTGCTGGTTCCCGACTGGGCGACTTGCTGTTTTGGACAGCAACCCCCTTTGACGCACATGATCGAGGTCAAGCTCGTGGGTGATGAGTTTGCCTCGAAGTCCCTTCGTCGGCACTCTTTGGCCGGCACTCTTTCGGTCCGTCCCTACATGAAGCCTGTCGACGGGCTTCAGGGTGTTTACTACGAGCTCGAAGCCGACCATTTCAAATAGCCCTGCGTCCGTTCTAGTCTCGGCTTGGCTTTCAGGGATTTCATCCCTCAAGGTGCCTAAAATTGCTAGAATCTTGGTGACTATTTACAAGATTCCCTAGCTATTGGCGAATAGATCGGCACTATGAAAATAACTTCCTATTTCCTGTCGGCGTGCTTCGTTGTTGTCTTTGGTTCCATGGGCTTGTCCCAGCAGCATCTGACTGCGCCTAAGCTATTCCCTACCAAGACGTTAGCTTATGTTCGCGTCGACGATACCCGGGACATGAAGTCCAAGATGGAGTCGACGGGGATGGGCAAGATGATGAATGACCCGCAGATCGCCCCGATCTTGGGTACCTTCTACTCGACCTTCGTCGGCCAACTCCAAGGGATGCAAGATGTCATTGGATTGAACCTTGATGAACTTCTATCGATTCCCAACGGTGAGCTTGCGGTGGCATTGGTAGCCACCAAGACCGAACCGGCCTTTGTGGTCATGCTCGAGGCGGGCGATGAAATGCCAGCTTTGCAAGTCCTCATCGAGCGAGCGGAGCAAGCTACGGATGCAAGCGGAGGGATGCTTTCCCAGAAAGAGGTTGGCAAGATCAAGCTTCTTTCGATGGGGCGTTCGGAGCGTGAGTCGCTCACCTACTTTATTGACTCGGGTGTGATGGTGGCTACCAACCGAGCCGATTATGCAGAGCAGTTGGCGATGGTTTGGACGGGCAATGGGATCGATCACAAGCCGTTATCGGAGAATCGGGATTTCACGACCATTATGTCCCGCTGCGTGGGCACTGAAGGCGAGAGGCCTCAGGTTTCCTTCTTCATCGATCCGCTTGCGATGGTGCGCGAGTTTGGGCGCAGCACCAACGGATCGGTCGCGATCCTTGCAGCCCTAAAGACCCTTGGCCTCGATGGGATCAAAGGCATTGGCGGTAGCGCGATCATCGCCCCAAACGAATTCGATTCGATCATCCATGGCCATCTGCTTTTGAATCCTAATCGCCAAGGGATCATGAAGGTTATCCGTCCCAAGGCGGGTTCGACCGAACCGGAACCCTGGGTCAGTGAGCAAGTCACGAGTTACTTCACCTTGAACTGGGACATGGCCAAGACCTTCAATGCAGTCGAAGGGATCGTCGATACCTTTGCCGGCGAAGGAACATTTAATGACCGATTCGTCAAGGAGGCAAACCGCAACCTTGGGATCGACTTGCGAGCCGACATTATCGACGGTCTGAACGATCGCTTTAGTTTGGTTCAGTTGATCGTTCCACCAAAGAAGATCAACAGTCAATCGAACGTCTACTGCATTCACGTCAAGAATGCTTCGAGGATGAAATCCGAGATCTTGCCTAAGATTTTCGAGAAGGTCAAAGGATCTGGTGGTCCAGAGATGATCAGCAAGCTCTATGGAGATGCGACCATCTACACCATCGAACCCAGGAGCGCGGATG
>JAJTFC010000170.1 GCA_021298315.1 Planctomycetaceae bacterium | reverse complement strand
CGCTTCGATCAAATAAGCATGGTTGTTCTTGTTGCGTGCGAGCCCTAAAACGGCCTCGACCTTGATCGGCTTGGGCGATAATTCCGAATCCAAAATCCCCATCTGCAAGTTCGCCGCCTCCTTGCGATTGCTCAGACCTAGCACCTTCGACAAAACCAAGGCGTCGTCGTTAGGTTGCCTAGTTGCCAGTCGCTGGCCCAGCGCACCGGATCCTCCAATCTCCAAAGCCAAATCCAACGCTTGCAGCGACTGTGTCGATACACCCCAAGCACTAGCCAATCCAAGCAAATGCTCTTCCATTCCAAGTGGCTTAAGTTTTTGCAGCAACTTCAGTTGGGCCGGATCGTTCCCCATCTTCTTGACCTCTTGCCGAACCAACTCCAAGAGCCGAGGGCTCTCGTTGATGTTGATACCATCGACTCGCATCAAGCCATCGAGCACAAGCGCCGGATCCTTAAGATCCAGCAACACTTTAACGGCCCGCTGCCGATCTTCGCCACTTTGGAAGTCCGTGGCCCGAAGAAGGGCTTGGCGATTCGTCCCGGCAATTCGCTCGTCGGCAAGCCACTGAGCGATCATCGACGCAGCCTCCGAACCGCGGCCGCGCCAAGCGATCAAACGAGCCGCATCGGTAGTCGTCTTGTCCTTGGCAACTGATTTATAGGCAGTCAAACAGTCGGTCCAACGATCCATCGCGGCGATCCCTAAGGCTTCGAGGTACCAACGGTCTTCGCCATCGAATCGGCTCGCTAGATCCGCCCAGTACCCAGGCATCTGCTCGGACTTGTCCTCTCGCAGGGCCAAAGCCGCTTCACGCAAGACGATCGGTGAGGAGTCCTTCAAAAACGCTGGCAAATAATCCTTCGTTGGCAGTTTCGCTTGCCGCGCCAATCGAATACCCACGGTTCGAACATTCGGATCGCTATCTTTTAAAGCCAGTCCCAAAGCCGCCGATGCCCCTTGAACCTTCGCCAGCAACCAAATCGCTCGAGCTCTCATTCGAGGGTTTTGGTCTTTGGCCATCTCCAAGAGTTCATTCTCTGCACCCTTGCCCATCTTGACTAAAGCTTGATAAGCGAGATATCGAACCGAATTGCATGGATTCTTCAAAGCCGCCACTGCACCTTGAACCGTGCTCAGATCAAACTTAGGGACGGCATACTTGGTTCCTTCCGGAGCGAGTCTAAAGAGTCTGCCTCGCTCCATGTCTTGCATGTTGTGCCCACCGACTCCAGGATCGTACCAATCCGTTACGTACATCGATCCGTCCGGAGCGGTCGCAACATCCGCTGGGCGGAACCATTTGTCTGTTTCGCCTACAGCGAGATTTTCGATCCTGGCTGAGTAACCAGCACCTTCGTTCTTGGCCACATAAGCCCTCACGACATTCGGTCCAGCATCGCAGTGGATAACTTGGTTGCGAAACACTTCTGGAAGCAACTGGCCTTCGTAAACCGTGATCCCAGTGGGCGACCCCGCACCGGTGATGAGCATCGTCGGTACAACTCCCGGATCATTCAAATGCCAGTGTCTTTGGGGAATCTCAGACTCCCAGTTGGTTCGCTCACTTTGCCATCCAGCACCTGTAATCTCGTCGACATACCCATAGTTCCCAAACTCCATGACATAGTTGATGCGGGTCGCTCGGTTCCCATCGTCGTCGTTGTCCGATTGCCAAATGGTTCCAAAGGAATCCACGGCAGCCTCGTAGTTATTGCGGAAGTTATGCCCCAGGACTTCCATATCGCTGAGGTCTTCGTTGCATCGAAAGACCATCCCTTGCCGATAGGGTTTTCCGGAGTCATTGATCTCACGGCCCCAACGATCCAGGATCGGTTTGCCATCAGTGTCGCAGAGCCTATGGCCAGTATTTCCGAAATTGAAATAGAGTTTTCCATCCGGCCCGAACACAAAGGAGTGTACGGAGTGATCATGCTGAGGATCACCCGTCTTGGTCAATATCGAACGCTTCGAATCCGGCACATCGTCCCCATCGGTATCGATAAACTCGATAACATAAGGTGCAGCGCTGACCAAAACGCGATTCCCCAAGACGCAGATCCCTAAAGCCGAATCGATATCTCGGCCTTGGTAAAACACCTTCGTTTTGTCCATCACCCCGTCTTGGTCGGTATCTTCCAAGATCAGCACACGATCCCCTTCAGGCCTTTCGCCATTGTGCCGTCGGTAATTGACCACCTCGCACACCCAAACTCTACCTCGATGGTCGATATCCAAATTGGTCAGACTTTTGAGCATGGGCTCCGAGGCGGCCAAAGTAGCAACCACCCCATCGGCAATCTTGAGGCCAGAAACCGCGCTTTCGGGAGAACGGTCTTCGGTGGGTGAAGAGCCTTGCTCAATCCCAGGAGGAAGACCTTCGGCGGCAATATGAAACTTGACCGAAGTCGAAGATCCATTGTTTTGCGTTACACCGCCTTGATCCAACGCGCAGCCAACTTTCAGTCGAAGCGCATCCTCAGGAAGTTCAAAAACGATCGTGCTGTTGGCATGCGTACCGATCCCGGGGAGAACCTTGTCGAGCACCTTCAGTGGTCCACCTCCAGCATTGGCGTTTTTGCGTACATCACCCCACTCGGCCGAGGCCGATTTCCAGTTCATGTCGAGCAATGATTTTTCGCCAGACTTGGTCATCAATTTTGGCTCGACCCAGTCAGCCCAATCGCAAGCAAATCCGTCATCGCCTGCCGATACAACCAGATAAAGTTTCTTAACACCTTGAACATCGACATCCGCGTCGACCCTGTGGCCAGGAGTATTGGCCGTCAGCAGCGGCGAGGTGAATAGTGCCTTGCCTTTGGGCTTGGCCGAAGAACTGGACTTTTCGCCCGGTGCGATACCGAATTCCTTCGCGATTCCAGCCGGATTGAAATTCCCTGGAACCGATTCGTCTTGATTCTCGACCAATTGCGAAGCGGAACGATTCTCAACCACAGCACCTTCAGCAGGCACGTCGATACGCGCTGCCCACAAGATTGCGTTGGCGACCAAACGGGTCGGCTCGGTCCTGCCCCAATTCCAGTGGAAGTGACCGCCGGTGTAACCGAAGCCTCGACTACCGTTTGGGTTTTCAGAAGCCCAAGCCACATGCTGAGGTTCTTTTTTCGCCACGGCACGACGAACATCTGGATTGCCACTGTGTGCCCCGTCTGGACGGTTCATCGTCTCATCCGGAGCGATCGCCGATAGGATCGGCGTGACACCTTGCATGTTCTCTCGGAATCGCATGTGGAAGTACCACTCGTCCCGAGTTTCAAAAGGCTTTACGCCTCGTGTGATCGGATGCTCAGGAAGCTTATCAAACTTGGCTGTCCAGTGAGGATTAACCGACCAGTTCGTTTCAAAATATCCTCCAAGCCATCGGAGAAACTCAGGACCTCCGCGATCCTTGGGTACCTCGACTGCATAGTGAATGCAAACAAGCCCCGCTCCACGTTCGGTCTGCTTGTTGATCCGATCCAGGTGGGGCAGCGAGGGGTGTCCACCTCCGCCGTCGGAATAGATCACGATCGCATCGGCTTTATCGAGAGCCGAATCATCTGCGGGCCAACCATTGCGAAGCACCTCTACTTCCACAGAGGGAACGGTCTTTTTGACCGTATCGGCTAAGATCCGGCAACCGGCATAGTGTTCATGGGATCCAAAATCGTGGCTCCTGCCACCGGCTATGAAGACGATTTTTTTCGGAGCATTTGGCTCGGTGGCTTGCACGCAGGCAACAAAACCAAAGAGCGCACAAATCGAAGAACCAATCAGAATCCAGGAGGCTTTCATGGCTAGCTTACATTGAGGGAGGATAAACAAAGGAGGGATGGCGATCGCCTTAGAGTATCGTAATTCCTGCGTAATCCAAAGTAAATCACCCTAACGCAATACGATTTGGGATCCAACGCTGCTGGCCTGACAGCTAGAATGGAAGATCAATGATAAAGTGCCATTTAGGGAAGTCCTGGATGAATCATCAAAAGGGAACAGCCGCATGAAGTATGCGATTTGCAACGAAACATTTGAAGGAACCTCGCAACGCGACGGCTTGGAACTTGCCAAGAAACTCGGGTACACGGGTGTTGAAGTTGCTCCGTTTACATTGGGACTAGATGCTCGTGAGATTCCCAAACAAACGCGGCGTGAGTACCGTGCGATGGTCGAAGATCTCGGGATGTCGATCGTCGGCTTGCACTGGCTCTTGGCAAAGACCCAAGGTTTTCACTTGACCACCGACGATCGTTCTGTTCGAAACAAAACCGCCGACTACTTCAAATGCCTCATCGAATTGTGCTCGGATCTTGGTGGGAACGTAATGGTTTTAGGTTCCCCTCTTCAGAGAAATTTCAGCCCGCCGATGACCCATGAACAAGCCTTGGCAAATGCCGTCGAGGTGATCAAGCAGTTCACAGAGCAACTCGAATCAGCACAAGTTCGATTGGCGATCGAACCGTTGGGGCCTCAAGAAGGAAACTTTCTCAATCATGCATCCGAAGCTCGCGCGATGATCCAGGCCATCGATAGTCCAAACGTGCGATTGCACTTGGACGTCAAAGCCATGAGTAGCGAAGGCCCTCCGATCGATCAAATCGTCCGTGAGAATGGCGATTGGGTGATCCACTTTCACGCAAACGATCCGAACAAACTCGGACCCGGCATGGGCCAAGTCGATCAGGCTCCCATCTTCAAGGCACTCAAGGAGATTGGCTACAGGGGTTGGGTAAGCGTTGAGGTCTTCGACTACTCCCCCGGCGTCGAGCAGATACTCACTCAGAGCATGGACACGATGGTCCGATGCGAGCGACTAGCCTCGGTAGCGAGTAGCTAGTGGGAAGCATGGACAATCGCAAGTCTTTTCCTTGGATTCCTGTCATTGCTTTGGTCGTCGTCAATGCTTTGTGGGGGTTTTCCTTTCCGGTCGTCAAAGTGCTCAACGAGATGAGCGACTTGCATTTTGGCCTGCAGCACGAGAATCAAAGCACGGCGTTTCGGGTGATCGTTTCGGCATGGATGATCGCCACTCGCTTTACCTTAGCGCTGGTTTTGCTAGGCATCTTTTGGAATTCCCTGATCCGCCGCGCGACGCGTCAGGAGTGGCTTGCGGGCTTTTACATTGGACTGATGTTTTACTGCGGACTGGTCCTGCAGGTGATTGGTTTGGCGACTATTCCAGCTTCGCGAAGTGGTTTTCTGACAAGTTTGACAGCGGTCTTTACACCCTTGTTTGGAGCGTTGATCTTTCGCAAGTATCCGACCAAATGGATGGTGCTCGGTACGGCTCTGGCGGTCGTTGGAGTCGTCGTTCTAACGGGTTTGGTGGTACAAACACCTTCCGGAATTGGATTGGCTCCGGACGCGGCCGATCGCTGGACGATGGGCGACACGCTAACGACCCTTGGGTCGGTCTTTTTTGCGTTCCAGGTTTTGTTTTTGGATCATTATGGCAAGCGGATCAATTCGGTAGCTGTAACGCCGAGTATGTTTTTGACAGCGGCGGTATTGGGATGGATGACCGTGGGAGTGATCTTGGGAACATCCCTCAAGGGTCAAAATGGAGTCCCTCAAATGGCACTGTGGGACTGGTTTGGGCTCTCGATGCGTCCTATTTTCTTGGTATCGCTGGTGGGTTTAGCCGTATTGTGTTCGATGTTAGCCTTTGGTTGGATGAACAAGTACCAGCCGTACGTGAGTGCGTCCCAAGCGGCGGTGATTTACAGCTTAGAGCCCGTCTTTGCATCGGCTTGGGCATTGTTTTTACCTGGATTGCTCACGATGCTATCGGGGATTGAGCACCAAAACGAGCAGGTGACATGGAGTTTGCTTCTTGGTGGAGTGTTGATCTTAGTTGCCAACGTCGTTGCGCTTTATCCTTCGGGCTCGTCGTCCTCCGAATCGATCGGAAAAGACAACCGCTAATAAACACTTATAAACGCTGATTGAGGCGCAACGTCGTTGATCAAAATTTCCCGAGGAACTCCGCAGGGTGCGTTCAACTCGGTAACCTGAAGTGTCAACGAGGAAGCAGCGGAGTGAACGTCTCTATCATGAACGGAGCATCAAGCGGTCTAAACTTGAATCATGTGTGGATCTCATAAGAATCGTCGTGCTAAGAGGTTAGCCTTGTACTGCCGCTGGCTTGCTTAAGGTTCAGTTTTTTGGCGTGGCGAAGCTTTTGTAGGTAGCAAGCCAGATCCTTGCAGAAAAATCAGATTTTTTCGTTGATCTTGCACCGTGCGAGGCATCTTGCAAATTCGACCGTTATATGCGAAAATTCAGGGAAGGTCGTCACGGGGTCCGAGGATACAAGCGGGTTTCAAGGCGAATCGAATTGGAGAGGTGGCTGAGTGGTCTAAAGCACCGGATTGCTAATTCGGCGTAGGGTTAACTCCTTACCGCAGGTTCGAATCCTGTCCTCTCCGCTGCAAAACCCTGGTTTTCCCAGGGCCAAATTCTTTGGCTTCCCTGCCCGTCGAAACTCATCCCAGCCGAGCCCCTCTTGCCTCCCGTCGGCCATGTTCCACTGGAGCTCCTATCGCTTCCCCCCGGGCTCGTCCCGAATGGCGTTGAATTCAAAGCGGAACGGCGCAAGCCCAATACCGTCAAATCGACATTCGGATCATGTTAGGAAAGATCGGATTTGAATGGTTTTCGGCGCACGCCGAGGGGTTTTTGAAAGCGGTTGGGCGCAAGCCCTCCGGTGTCGGGTCAAGTGTCGTGTTCCACGCTCGAACACTTAGGAAACTACTGGATATTTTGACTCACCGGGCAGCTTGCGCTGCTCCGCTTTCATTTGCCGATTAGTAAGAAATGCAACTTCATCAATGTCCCGATTTGACGGTATTGGGCGCAAGCCGTCCGGTGAAAGACCTTGCGATCTCGAGGACACTCCATCACTCACCGGAGTGCTTGCGCACTTCCGCTTACACTAATTCAACATCATTCGGATTTGTCCCGGCTGAAGCATCACTCACCGCTACCAGGACTCCCCCCTCTTTCCTCCGTTCGGACTTTGCCCCTTCGGAGCTTCTCTCGTACCGCCCGTCAGCCATGTCCATGCCTGCAGGTGTTGCCACTGTAGAAATCCTTGGACCTCCAAAACATTTCAGTGAGTCGTCCAGTGAGTCGCCAGAGTCGTCTAAACTCTCGTTTTTTCATTGAAAACAGGCTGTTTTGTGGTGGTAGTGCAGGATTCGAACTAGGTGATTCCGTGCGCTGACGACCCTCGGGGTACTTGCATCCACGAAAGCGAACGACTCCTAACGATTTTGACAATTATTCTGTTATTGCCGATTCGGGGGGGGGGGGGGTAAAACTAGATGTCCATTCAAGGAGGAAATACTTATCTGCAAGGATTGCTTTTTAGTTGTTTCTTTCTTTGGAGCGATCTTTCGATGCGTTGTGTTCAATTGTTTCAAAAGGCTGCGGCGTGCGTGGCCGTGTTTGTCTTCGTAGCTGGACAGGTGCAGGCGGCGGTAATCACATTTGACCTAGCATGGAGCGGTGTGAGTTTTGGGAATTCGGCAAGTGCGGTTGGTACGATCTCGCTCGACGACTCGCTGCTCCCGAATCCGGGGCGTGTGGACACGCTATCGCCGACAGTGACTGCGTTGTCGATAACGGTCAGTGGAGCAGCCAGTGGAAACGGTACCTTTAACATGAGTGACTTTGATTTCTGGTATTGGGATACGAATGGTGCTACGCTCGACCTCAACTCACAATTGGTTGGTCAGAACACTCTTGGCAATCCTTGGGGCACGCCCGATGATGGAATCATCGGCTCGCCTGATGATGGAATCTCGGGGGATTTCAACCTTTTTGCCTATACGGTTCTGGGCGCACCACGTGGGACTTTCTACTTTACGCTGACAACCAATAATGGCACCGGAGACTCCATGTTGCTTACGAGTTTTTCCCCTAAGACCGGTGCCGTACCTGAACCCACTTCCATCGCCATTTTCGGCATCGGTGCAGGCTTGATGAGCCTCGTTTCCAATCGTCGACGTTGTCGTCAGCAGAGACAAAACGCCACTGCCTAATTCATCGGGGCGCACTCGTTTTGAAAAGCTCAATTCTCCTACAGCGGGTAGCAAATTTACTGCCCGTTGTGCATTTACCTCTGTGGAGTTTTTACTCAGTACCCTGAGGCTACCAGCAAACAGATTCCGAACTCGATGTTCATTCGCGAATTCGAATAAGTCAGGTCATCACCCCTCCACTATCACCTTCGCCACACCGGCCGCTCTTACAAAATCAACCTCAGTATGTAGCGGGAACTCGCGCTGGAGGTTCGTTTACTTTCATCCGGTTGCGACTAAAGAATTCGAAAGTCCGTTATTTCGACGACCATCGCATCAAGATCAATCAAGAAAAATGCGCGTAGTGGTTGCTCGTCGATGTAATACCGACCTTCGGACAAAAACTCGCCTTTATCCGCAGGATCATTTTCCAAATGACGTCGAATCTGATCCGCCGCTCGCAATACCAATCAAGCCGAACCAACGACTTCTGTGATTCTCAATAGTTCCGCTGCGCGTCCAAGGAAAACTCGACGTCGTAAATCATTTAGCAGCACCTTCCCTGATCTTCGCAGCCACTTGCGCCCAGGTAAGTCGCGTCCCCTCTTTATTTGCTCGTTCTCGTGCTCGTTGAATGTCCGTTTCTGTTGGAGGCCTGCGGACCACACCAATTGTGTGACCTTGCGAATCGACTAACTCTATCAGCCCCTCTCCAAGGACGTGAGACGGATTTGCAAGGATGCTGATGCCCGGGTCACTTTTCTAGAAAGGCTCTTCCATGAGACGCTTTACCGAATTGAGTTGGAGTTGGCGGTCGACACGATCGCGTGTTTTGAGTGTTGCAGCAGGTGCATTGGTTTCGGTGGCCAGCTTGGCCGCCCCGAGCTATGCCGGCATTGTCACCTTCGGCTCTGATGGTAACAAGTTCAACGCCTCGCAAGCGTTGCAGATCACCAAGGACACGCGTGGCACGGCCAAGCCCGCGACGAGTGTTTCTTGGATCGAAGCGGCCCGGTTCGTCAACTGGCTCAATACCAGCACGGGGCACCAAGCGGCCTATAAGTTCGCCGATGGGAGTGCAGTTAACGTCAACATCCAACTGTGGACATCTGGAGAGGCCGGGTACGATGTGAATAACAAGTACCGCAACAGTTTGGCCAAGTACGTGTTACCCAGCTACAACGAGTGGTACAAGGCGGCGTATTACAACCCCACTAACAGCACCTACTACGACTTCCCCAACGGTAGTGATACCCGGCCCACAGCTGTAACAGGCGGCACAGGTCCTAATACGGCGGTATACACGCAAAGTGGTGAAGCCTCTCCAACTGGCCCGGCGGATGTGGACCAAGCCGGTGGCTTGAGTCCTTAAATGGCAAGAGAGTTCATTCGATTTAGCGAATAGTAGCGTTTCTTCTTCTCGGGGGTTCCGCGGCGGCAGCTGGCTCTTCGCCCCCGGCAACCTGTCGTCTCGCAATTTACCCAACAACGACCCTAGCTTCGAGTTCTACCTCATAGGTTTTCGTGTCGCAATGGTTCAACCAGTTCCTGAGCCGAGCATGATGGTGATAGAGATGGTGTTTGGTTTAGGGGGGTTGGCGGCTAAGAGGCGGATGAAGAAGTAACCCTTTTTCCTCTGGCTCTTTTACCCTTTTTTCTTTTTCGCGCGTCGCCCATGGGCGACGCGCGCGATTTTTTTAACGAGGGAGAGACCGGAAGACTGAGCGTCGTCATGCATGGGATTTAGTTAGATATTTGAATCGCTGGACTTTTGACAATCGGAAAGCAATGACACGTCGCAGCGACCCACCGGTAGTACTTGTGAAATGGTACGGCGCCGCACCTAAGTGCCTGGCACCGACTTGGGCCCATGATGAGCAGTGGGAGCGAAAAGCTAATCTTCATGTTGTATTCTTTCTGATCGTGGACCGAGGGCTGTCAAACTATTTTAGGTCGCCATACCTCACGCCCAGCCACGCAGTCGGTTCGTCCGGGGTCGTCCAATCGACCCGGTGCTTCTTGAATGAAGGGATACTGATGAAGTCGCCCACCTTCATCTCGACCATGCTATCCTCGAATTGCAATCGGGCCGCTCCCTTCAGCACGATCACCCATTCGTATTGCGGCTGGTCGTAC
>JAJTFC010000052.1 GCA_021298315.1 Planctomycetaceae bacterium | reverse complement strand
AATCAGCGACGCACGGCCTCGGAGGGCCATGCTACGGTGGATTGCTTTAAACGGCAACGCACGGCCTCGGAGGGCCATGCTACGGTGGTTCGCATGATCCAAGAGTCTGTATTCCAACCGTATCATGGGTCTGTGACCCGTGCGCGCTGTATTTAAATCAGCAATGCACGGCCTCGGAGGGCCATGCTACGGCGGATTGCTTTAATCCGCAACGCACGGCCTCGGAGGACCGTGCTACGGTGGGTAGCTCAAAACAGCAACGCACGGCCTCGGAGGACCGTGCTACGGTGGATTGGAGTGTTTAAATGGAGGTTGAGCAACATCGTATGTTACCGTTCCTCGCGAAGTGATGTCGCCATCATCGAGATTCCCCAACTGCGGAACGTACCTTTTGCGTTGTAGCATGAGGTCTTGCCAAGCCCACATGGCTGACACACTCATACGAAATCCCTCGCAGGCTCTGTGTCCACTGTGCCTCTGTGTTTCTCCTATCCCCTTCGAAGACTCTGGGGCGAGGGGAGCAAGAGGACATCCAATGAACAGGCTAGAAGTCTATGCTACGGAGAGATATGAGAAATAGGACCGACCGGATTCGAACCGATAACCAAGGGATTATGAGTCCCCTGCTCTAACCGTTGAGCTACGGTCCCTTTTGCTGCGCAACAACTCTGCTTCATCCATGTACATCAAAGCTGCTCTTCGCCGCAGGCCCCAGTTTAGCCAATCAACCCAACGAGTGAAGGTCTATTGCGATTTTCTCGCCACCGCAATGTATCCACCAGCCCGAAAATAAGGCAAATACCAACCCAAACGCAATTCACCACTCGATGTCCGATTGAGCCTGATCCATCGGCGAATCGTAAACCCCGCCTGCCGCAAATCCTCCCGCAACTCTCGCTGGGAGAAAATGTGCAAGTACATGCTCGGCAATCCGCGATAAGCATACACCCGATCCCCAAACTCCCAGCTCTTGTCTCGCCGACTCCGAATCCAATCACCAACCCCCCGACGCACCCCGCCCGGATCAAACCACCACGTGCCACGATTGTGGACATGGACAATGAACTCCCCCCCTACTTGTAAACTCCGAGCGATATGACGGAGCATCCCTCGCCGATGCACGCGCCCTTGGACCATCCCAATCGAACTGTACAAGCAATAAGCCAGATCGACACTCGCATCTTGCAAACAACCTAGCTGCGCTAGATTGCCCCTTACCAGCCCTATGCTCTCCCCTGCCCCAGACGAGGATTTGCTCCTGACCTCACCAAGCATCGATTGACTCAAATCCAATCCCAACACCCTCCAACCACTCTCGGCCAACGGCATCATCACACGCCCCGTGCCGCACCCAAGATCCAGCGCGACAGGGACGCCTTGGGCTTTGTCGGATCGGATCTTTCCCGCCACTTCTAAAACCAAGCGGCGATCGAACTCCAAAAGCGGATGTCCTGAATGAAATGTATCGTACTCGGTGGCGATCGAATCGCGATGGACGTAGTCCCAAGTCCCCCGCGATACCCCAGGAGGCAGTTGCCATGTCGGTCGATTCAGCTCGGAATCCATCCAAGTTCGGCCCTGGTTCTAAGGCACTAGCTCAAAGGTGGCCATCACCGGATGATGGTCGCTCAAATCCCGCTCGGCGTAGTCCTTGGTATAGCGCGTATCCCAGTGGTCGGCGTCAGGTCCTGTTCCGCGAATATTCCACTTGGAAAGTACCTCGATCTGCTTGAACCTATACCCGCCCTTGCCATCGACCAACGTCGGGCTGGCCAAGATCCGATCGAACTGCTTATCGAGAATCAAGTGAGTGCGGCGCTTCTCAGCCGGTGCCCGCTCGAGCAAATCGACCAAATTGTCGTTCGGCTCAGGGGTGTCCAATCCTAAGAGAGTGTGCATGCCATCGCCCCCGGCCTGGATCTCGCCCACAGACTCCTCGACGTTTAAATCCCCTAGAATGATCACGTTCTCACCACGCATGATCGCTTTACGCATCCATTCATGCGCAAGCTTGGTCTGTTTTTGCCGCAACTCAGCGGCATCGGCAGTGGCTCGCAGATGCACATTCAAGAGCGTCAAAGGAATGACATTGTCTCCATTTTGCCACTCGAACCGGGTGATCAAGTGCTTGGACAAGTTATAAAACTCCTTCGACTCGAACATGCTGTTGTTCTGTTCTCGCCGAGCGAGTTCGACCAGTCCGGATCGAAAAATCACCGCCACGTCTTGTTCGGTTCCCGAGTCGAATCCATCGATAAAAGCGACACGATACGATAGGTTGAACTGCTCCTTGAGCACCTTGGTCAAGTTCTGCATCACTCCTCGGTCTTCGATCTCTTGCACGGCCAAAATTGTTGGCTCGAACTTGGCGATCGCGGCTGCGAAGTTGCCAACACGCCAATCCCATTCGGCCCGATTGGGTGCCGACTGCTCTTTGGCCACATCGCTGCGATTGTTGGCTTTGAAGTCATCGAAGAACCATTCGAGGTTCCATGTGGCGATCGTCAATTGGCTCGGTGCCTTATCAGCCCGCCATTCCTTGGTCGCTGCCTTACTTGTCGCAGCGTCTTGGGCAATCCCAGCCCCCGCTGACGCCAGCGCCAATAGCATCGCCTTGGCGCACATCGAACGCAATGGACTAGTGAGCTTGGTCGTTGGCATAAGAACCCTTCAGGTGTGTGTATGTATATGTGTGTGTTTGTGCGTTTTGTTGGTTATTCAGGAATTATAGTGGGACAAGGCTCGGTTTTCTCGTACTCAGTATCGCGGTACTCGTACTCGTTCCTCGTCCTTACCCTGCGTACTCCTTCGACCAAGCAAGCCGGCTCGTTGTGTTGCTGGCCCTGCTTGATGACATCCTCAAGCTTTGTTCCTGGCTCGACGCTGAAGGTGGTTTGGTTGATGGTTTGGTTGCCTGCGTCCAACTCGGGGACAATAAAATGGCAAGTCGCACCGAAGGTCAACATGCGAGCTGCATAAGCATCGTGGTAAGGTCTTAATCCTCGAAAACTTGGCAAAAGCCCGTGGTGCAAGTTGATGATCCTACCACCAGCAAACTTCCAGCAAGTGTCCGGAGGCAAGACTCGCATGTATCGCGCAAGGACGACGTAGTCGGCTTGGTACCGATCGATCAGTTGCACCATCTTGTGATCGTCAGCCGATCCGTCTTCATTTCCAATGAATTCGAAGGGAACATTGTACTCCCGTGCGAGCAGTTCGCACTTGCGGCGATTCCCGATGATGACCACCGGATCTGCGTTGAGTTCGCGGGTATGGATCGCGTGGAGAATGGCGCGCGGTGTATGTTCGAGTAGCGTCGTGCAGATGGCAAGCCGAGGCTTCGCAGCGTTGAGTTCGGGGCTCCAAACGCGTATTTCAAGCCGTTTGTCCTGAGCGATCGAGGCCATCTTGTCGACGAGCCCCGGGTACATGCTTGCTTCGATGTTGAGCCTGCACATCATGGCAAACACGGCGGCTTCATCGTGATCGTACATCTGGATCTCGGCGATGTTGGCTCCGCGACTTGTCACATCATGGATAATCGGATCGGCCAATCCGACGTTATCGGGGCCAACAGCGGTGATGACAACTTCCATGGAGATCTCGATGACGGGTACGAATGGCGGGTTTAGAGCAGGCTATCGAGTAGCAGTCGGAATGTGCGAAGCTCTTGTCGCATTTCCAAATCCGGCTCAGGGGTCATGTCGATGCTCAAGGCTTGGCGATATCCCGCATTTTGAAGTTGGGAGATGAGTTTGTTGTAATCGATCTCCCCCTGCCCTACTCGGACTTGTAAGCGATCCTTTTTGGAGTCCCTCAAGTGCACATGGTAGACATATTTCAGGAGCTTGTCGTAATTCTTGTTCTTGTTGTTCGAACACAGGTAGTGGGATGGATCGAGCGTCAGGCCGATCCCTGGGACGTAGTCACAGAGGTTCCGCACCGTATCAGGATCTTCGCTAAGGCATCCGACGTGGGCCTTCATTCCGATGCGAATCCCGCGATCATAAGCGATCGCGGCGAGCTTTTGCAGATGTTCGACTTCTTGATTGAACGGAGTGCCATGTTCGCCGCTTGGAACCGTCAGCGTGACGACCTTGGTGGCTTTGGCAAGATCGCAGATCTTTTCAAACCGCTCGTAGTAGGTTGAACCTTGGGCGTCGATCTTGACGTTGAAGCTGCATATGTCGAAGCGATGGGTGTCGCGGATCAGACGCAACATCTCGTCAAACTCCTCGACAATACGCTTGGGAGGAATTTGATCGGTTTGGTCGTTGAGTTCGATCTCGACGGTGGAGAATTCGAGATCCCCCAAAGCCTCGAGAGCATCGGAAAACGACAACTCCGGAAAACACCCAGTGGAAGCGGCGACGTACACTCTAGATCAACTCCTACGAGAATCCTTGCTCCTGCCTGCCCACAATCCTGTGGCGGCCTTTGAGAACCAAAATCCCATTATCTACGGTTCGGGGAAACTGACAACCAGACCAAAACAGCGCTAAAAACACACTTCTGCGTTAGAATGCACCTTTCCGAGAAAAGATTTCCCTTTTTGATCCCTAAACCAAAGGGGCTTCGAAGCCTCGATTCAAGCCACCGGAGCCAAGGAATTTGACCAACGGACTCGAATTCAACACGCCAATCCAATTCGTTCCGGGGGTCGGTGCGCCTCGGGCCGCGATGTTCGAGCGGCTCGGAATCCGCAAAGCGATCGATTTGCTTTTCCATTTTCCGAGAAGTTATCAAGAGGTTTCCGAGTGCAAATCGATCCTGGAACTCGAAGAAGGGGTCTTGGCCACTGTCGTCGGAGTGGTCGTCGACATCGACTCGCGGTTTACCTTTGAAGGCAAGTCCAGCGTCGGTGTCCTGCTTGCCGTCGATGGTGGAGGATATGTGCGTTGCACTTGGTTCAACCAACCCTTTCGCCGCGAGGCGTATTCCCGGGGCCAACGCGTCTTGGCCCGTGGTGTTGTCAAAAGCACCGGGGTAGCCTACCAGATGCGTCATCCGGAAGTCACCATCCTCGATGCCGATGAGCCTCCACCCCCCCCGAGGCCACGGGCCGTGTATCCACTGACCGAAGGGCTCACGCAACGGATGCTCTCAAGTGCCATCGATGCTGCATTGCCACTCGCACAAAACATTGAAGAAGCCTTGTCCGAAGAGATTCGCCGAGATGCTGCAATGATCCTCAAGCCCGGCTCGGATCCCTTGCTGCCGATTGACCAAGCTCTGCAACAGATCCATCAGCCGATCGATATGGCTCAAGCCGACGCAGCACGCTTGCGATTTGTCTTCCAGGAATTTTTCGTGCTCCAATTGGCTTTGGCCATGCATCGGTATGCTTACCAACAAGAGCACCCTGCACCGAGCATCGAAGCCAATGCGATGGTGCATACTCGAATCCTCAAACGCTTTCCGTTTGCTCTGACCGACGACCAGCGCAAAGTGATCGAGGAAGTTCGCACCGATATGGCTAAAACGGTCCCGATGAATCGTCTCTTGCAAGGGGACGTGGGTACTGGCAAGACGGCTGTGGCACAGTACGCGATGCTCAGCGCCGTGGCCAATCAGCATCAAGCGGTCTTGATGGCCCCGACCGAACTTCTCGCAAGACAACATTCCAAGAAACTCCAGGATCAACTCGCTGGAAGCCGAGTCGAAATCGCTCTTTTAGTCAGCTCCATGCCCGGGGCTGAGAAGCGAGAGTTGCTTCAACGTATCGCGATCGGAACGGTCGATATCGTCGTAGGCACCCAAGCTTTGCTCAGTGAACAAGTGGAATTCGCCAAACTCGGGGTGGTCGTCATTGATGAGCAGCATCGCTTCGGGGTCCAGCAGCGAGCCACCCTTCGTACGACACGAACCGCACCGCACTACTTGGTCATGACCGCCACGCCTATCCCCCGCACACTTGCCCTGACGTTGTTTGGAGACCTCGATGTATCGACCCTCAAGCAACGTCCACCGGGTCAATCGCGGGTGCAAAGCTATGTGCTCGCCCCGGAGTTGATGGAGCGATGGTGGGGGTTTGTCAAACAGCAGGTTCAAGCCGGTCGTCAGGCTTACGTTGTTGCTCCAAGGGTCGAAAGCGATGATGAAAAAGAAATCCGAGGGGCCGTCCAATGGTGGGAAGAACTCCGAAACGGACCGCTCGAAGGTCTTCGGGTCGAGTTGCTTCACGGCAGAATGGACAGTCAGCAAAAGCAGTCGGTTCTCGAACGGTTTTCGCAAGGCTCGATCGATGTGCTCGTTGCAAGTACGGTCATCGAAGTCGGGATCGATGTGCCGAACGCGGCAGTGATGACCATCGCCGATGCGGATCGGTTAGGACTGGCTCAGTTGCATCAGTTACGTGGCCGAGTCGGTCGGGGAAAACACGCCGGATATGTCGGACTGATCCCTACTGTGGGCGGGCAAGACCCAGTGCCGCAGAGCGATCCTGAAAAAATTCAGTGGCTTGAACAATTCGCGAAAATCCAAGACGGCTTTGAACTCGCCGAGATCGACCTGCGTCGACGCGGCCCAGGAGAGATCATCGGGACAAAGCAAACCGGTCTGCCCGAGTTTCGCATCGCGGACATTTCGCGAGATGAGCAAGTTTTAATCTTGGCCCGAAATCTAGCGTGCCAGGTCATCGCTAAGGACCCGGAGCTTAAGAGTCCTGAGCACGCAAGGCTATTGCGACAAGTTGTCGCCAAGCACGGCAAACTCATGCCCGTGGGTGATGTCGGTTAATCCCTTTGCGCTGTCGATCCTCTAGGTATTGCCCCGCAGTGGGCTCGAACTACAGTAGAAACCGAGCCTTGAGTCCGATTTTCCACTCAGGACAAGAGGGAACCTAGCCCCGGGTGTGAGTATCCAACAAGCATTCCAACTCGAACGTTCAGCGAGAGCCATGTACAGCGATAAGAACCGAAAAAAGCTTGTAAATCGTAAAATCGTTACCACCGCACGAAGGCTTGCTCTAGAAAAACTACAGGCTCGCGAATTGCTAGCTGGCGATGTCACCGCAGCGGTAACCAACGGTTTTTTGGTGGTACGAGGAGACGATGCCGCAAACGAGCTGACCATCGAGCGGATCAACGGTGATAAGGTTCGGGTCACCGGGGCTACCGGCACGACGATCAATGGGTTAACCCAACCGGCGATCTTGAGGGTGCGCAAGGGCTATGACATCGCTACCGGGGGCGGGGATGATAAACTGACGGTCATCGGTCTCAATGCGGTTGGTCGATACGAGATCCGTATGGACTTGGGCGCAGGCAACGATGTGTTGGTTGCGAGCAATTTGTTGGCACAGCGGATCCATGCCGGCGGTGGTGATGGCAACGATTCGATCACGGTTCGCAATAGCCGATCAAGACGCGGTTCAGGAGTCGGCGGCGGTATTGGCGATGACACGATGGTTCTTGAGAATCTTCGTTTCGGCAATGGTTCTTGCATTGATGGCGGTACGGGAAAGAATACCGTCACTCAGACCAACAACCGCTTCGGAGTCCGGTTCACACAGATCAATACCGATCCGAACGCACCTAGCGATGTCGTCAATGTTGCCCCTGTCGCCAACAATGACTCGGCGGGTTTAGCCGTAGGTGCAACAACCCAAATCAACGTATTGTCAAACGATACTGATAGCACCGGAACGATCGACCCAAAGACGGTAGTGATCGTTACTCAACCGACAGCGGGAACCGCAAGCGTCAATTCAACGACAGGGGTGATCAGCTACACCCACAACGGAGGGTCGGCCAGAACCGATTCGTTGACCTATACGGTCAAAGACGACAAGGGGCTCGTTTCAAACGTTGCCACCGTATCGATCTCGATCACCGAGACGACTCCTCCGACGGCTGTTGCCGATAGTTTTTCGGTGGTTAAAGGGGCTTCGGCCACGGTGAACTTGGCCAACAACGACACGGCCGGGACGGCTGCGATCAATCGCGGTTCGATCGTGATCACAACGCAGCCGACCAATGGTACGGTCACGGTCGGTACCGATGGCAATGTGAATTATGTGCATAACAACTCCAGCACCACCTCGGACAGCTTCGCTTACACGATCAAGGACGTCAATGGACTGACCTCTGCGCCCGCGAGCGTTACTGTAACGGTCACACAAGCTCCGGCACCACCGACGGCTGTTGCCGATAGTTTTTCGGTCGTGAGAGGAGCTTCGGCCACGGTGAACTTGGCCAACAACGACACGGCAGGGACGGCCGCGATCAATCGCGGCTCGATTGTGATCACAACGCAGCCAGCCAATGGCACGGTGACGGTGGGTACCGATGGCAATGTGAACTATGTGCACAACAACTCCAGCACGACTTCGGACAGCTTCGCGTACACGATCAAGGACGTCAATGGACTTGTTTCTGCAGCGGCCACGGTCAGCGTCACGATCACTGCGAACAATCAAGCTCCCGTCGCGGTCAATGATACGGCGACGGTTGCCGAAGGTGGCACGGCAACGATTTCGATACTTGCCAATGACACAGCACCCACAGGTGGTTTCGACCTCGCCTCGATCGTCTTTACCGATTTGCCCATCCGAGGCACGATCGTCAAGAATGCCGATGGCACGGTCACTTATACGCACAGTGGCAATGAATCGACCAGCGACACGTTCCGATACACCGTCAAGGGGACCAATGGAGTCGTCTCCAATGAAGCGACTGTGTCGATCACGATCACGCCTGTGAATGATGCTCCTGTGGCCAACAATGATACGGCTAGTGTCGTCGAAGGCGGCTCGGTGAATATTCCAGTCCTTAGCAATGACTCGGACATCGAAGGCAACATCGATCCAACATCGGTTGTTATCGTTAGTCAACCTGCCAATGGTACCGTTGGGGTCAATACTCAAACGGGCGTTGTGAATTACGTTCACAACGGGGGACCATCCACGAGCGACAGTTTCACTTACAGCTTTAAGGACAACCAAGGTGTTGTATCGAACGTCGCAACCGTATCGATTACCATCCAGCGAAAACCGATCGCCAACAACGATGGATTGACCGTTGCGCGTGGCGGGGAAGAAACTGTAAACCTCATAGCAAACGACACTGCTCCGAGCGGGACGCTGAGTCCATCGAGCATCGTCATTACTACCCAGCCGGCGAACGGAACGATCACATCGCTTGGCAATGGCCAAGTCACTTACAAGCACAATGGATCGAACACCACAAGCGATTCTTTCGCTTACACGGTCGCTGACTCCAACAGCAACGTTTCTGTTCCTGCGTCCGTTAGCGTAACGATCACACCGGTGAATAATCCACCGGTGACTCAGCCCGATACCGCAACAGTGAGCGAAGGGGACTCGGTCGATATCAACGTGTTGTCGAACGATACGGTGACGTTTGATGGTCTAGATCCCGCAAGCGTCACGATCGTGACGGCTCCCACGAATGGAACTGCGATCGTTTTGAGCAATGGCTCGATTCGGTACACCCACAGTGGTACAGAGAGCACCAGCGATGTTCTGTTCTACACTGTTCGAGGCAACAATGGGCTGGTTTCGTCATCGACCCGGGTAGATATCACCATCACAGCCGTGAACGATGGCCCCTTAGCGGTCAATGACGAAGCCAATGTGCTTGAAGGTGGCACGGTCAACATTCCTGTGCTTGCGAATGACACCGACGCCGATAACGCGATCGATACGGCCACGGTGGTCATTGTCAACTCGCCAAGCAATGGCACGGCGATACTGGGTGTGGGTGGAGTCGTCCAGTACACCCATGATGGGACGGAGACGACGGTCGATAGTTTTACCTATCGGGTAAGCGACGTGTCGGGCAAAGCATCGAACTTGGCGACCGTATCGATCTCGATCACGCCGGTAAACGATCCACCGGTTGCCGTCAACGATGCAGCGACCATCCCATCGAATATTGCGGCGATCGTCGATTTGGCAGCCAACGATTTTGATAACGACGATGGACTCGACCTAGCCAGTATCGCTATCGGCACCCAACCAAGCCATGGAACGCTGACGGTGCAGACCGATGGCAAAGTGAGTTACGTGCATGATGGATCGGAAGCGACCTCGGATGTGTTCACTTATCGCATCCGAGATAAATCTGGCCAGCTATCCAATGAGGCAACCGTATCGCTGACGATCACCTTGGTCAATCAGCCGCCGATCGCTGTGCCCGACAGTGCGACGGTCTCTGCACCTGGGGGCCAAGTTGTCATCGATGTCGCTGGTAACGACAGTGATCCAGACGGTGGACTGAACCTAGGCTCGGTGGTCATCCTCACACAGCCCTCGCATGGAACCGCGTTGAATCTAGGTAATGGAAGCATCCGATACACCCATGATGGATCCGACGCCACCAGCGATAGTTTCACTTACAAGATCAGAGACTTTGCTGGCGAACTTTCCAATGAAGCGACCGTGACCATTACGGTGTCGCCCGTTTAGTAAAGATCAGTCCGATCAGTCCGATCAGTCTTTGACGCAGCGAAAACCTAGATGGTTGCTGGCGGTGCGGACTTCACCTTTACCTCGGGTGCCGACCATGTAGCGGGTGCAGTAGCGATCGCTGCACAAGAAAGATCCGCCCCTGTGAACACGCTTCTTTTGGTCGGGCTCCATCGGATCGTAACTTTCCGAGGGGCCTTGTGGATTCCTAGAGACCTGACCACTCGAGTGCAGTCGAGCGTAGTAGTCGTGCCGATAATAGTCGCTGCACCACTCCCAAACGTTTCCACCCATATCGTAAAGTCCAAACGCATTGGGCGCGTATTGGCGGGTTGGGGCGATGCCTACAAAACCGTCAAGTCCACTATCCCCGCCGTCGACAGGAAAGCGACCTTGGTAAATGTTGGCTTGGTACTTGTCATCGATCTTGATTTCGCTGCCCCAGGCATACAGTTCAGCGGCTTTGCCGCCGCGAGCGGCGAATTCCCACTCGGCTTCGGTCGGTAGACGCTTGCCTGCCCATTTGGCATAGGCTTCTGCGTCCTCATAAGCGATGTGGGTCACCGGATAGTCGTCTTTGCCCTCGATGCTGCTGCCCTCTCCGGAAGGGTGTCGCCAGTCTGCACCAGGGGCATAGCTCCACCATTGCAGGTAATTGTCGAATTCGACTGGGCCTGGTGTAGGTTTGAAGACCGTCGAGCCGGCGATCAAGTTTTCCTCGGGGGCCGTCGGAAACTCTTCCTTGGTTGGTTTGATCTCGGCAACAGTGACATACCCGGTGGCATCGACGAATTCACGGAACTGAGCGTTGGTGACTTCGGTCTGATCCATCCAAAAGCCATCGACGTAAACGCGATGGATAGGGACCGCGTCGTTGGTGATCCCGGGCAGGCCGCAGAGTGTTTCGCTCCGATAATCGCTCCCCATGGAGAACTCACCGCCGGGGATCCACACCATCGCGTCGGGTTGCTGGCCCTTGGGCTGTGTTTGATTGACGATCGTCGGCTGAAAACCTGCAGGCAACGCGTTTGTCTCGGTGCGCTTCCCGGAGCTCGTGGCGTTTGAGGAAGCAACGGTGGCTTTGACGTTCGGAGAATCGCTCTGTTTGGAATTTGGGCCTAAATAGCTCAGGGCTCCAATGCCACCTCCGATGCACAAGCCCGCCAGGACCCACGGGATCCACGAAGGACGGTTTGATTCGGAAGTCGGAGAGACTTTTTTGCTGGAGGATTTGTTCATCAGCGCAGAGTATTTAGAAGGTTTGCTTAGCATGGGCCTTCGGCCCGGATAACAAGCAACAGTTTAGCGTTCTTTGAGCGCTTTGACGCTGCGCATGGCACGATTCAAGAAGTCTTGTTTGCTTTCCTTAGGCTCTAGAAAGATCGGAGCACCGATCGAAATCGAACTTAGCAGCGGTACAGGGACGAATTCACCGCGAGGGAGAATCCGGTTCATGTTATCCATGTAGACCGGCACGAGCTCCAGATCGGGTCTCTTTTTTGCAAGGTAATAAAGGCCGCTTTTGAACTCACCCATTTCGCCATCGACAGCGCGGCTTCCCTCGGGGAAAACGATCAAAGAGTACGTGTTACCGATCTCTCTGAGCATCAGTTCGACTGGACTTTGATGCACCTTGATCTGCTTGCGGTCGATCAAGATCGCGTTGAAGGACTGGGCAAGAAAGCGTCGCATCGGACTTTGGCCCCAATAGTCTTGGGCAGCGACGGGTCGGGTTAGTTGCCGAAGACTTCCTGGAAGTGCCGCCCAAAGTACCACTGCATCGAGGTGGCTAGTGTGGTTGGCAAAGTAGACACGCTGGCAAGTATCCGGCTCAGCACCGATCCATCGGACCGAAAAACCACTGACGAGTTTGGCGATCAGTGCTAAACCTTGACCCGTCAACCGACACCAGGGGGATGCACCGCTGGTTGGGGGGAGATCATAACGTTTTGTAAAATCGGTCAAAGCGGCCAAAAGTTCCCTCGGAGTGGGGAGAAACGGAGCGTCAGTGGGAGGTTCTGCAGTGGGAATATAGGTTGAAAATCAGCAGAATGCAATGATTTTCAAACCCTGCTTCCTTTCGGACGATTATGTTCGAAGGCTCGCAGGAAAGCAATCTCGAAATCCAACGAGATTATGGGGCTTATCTTGCCGTCCAACCGCCGTCGACGACCATCATGCTTCCGGTGGTAAAGCTGCTGGCGGGGCTTGCCAAGTAGATGGCGGCACCTTGGATCTCTTTGAGTTCCGCCCAGCGGCCCATGGCCGTGGCCCCCACAATATTGGTCTGGATGTCTGGACTATCGGCTACGGCTTTGTTCATCTCGGTCAGGAACGGTCCGGGGCAAATGGCATTGCAGGTGATGTTCCATGGAGCAAACTCAAGAGCCATCGCGCGAGTTAGTTGCACCACTGCGCCCTTGCTGGCCGTGTAAGGTGTTCGATTCGCAAGCCCGACTAAACCCAACGTGCTCGCGACATGGATGATCCTTCCGTAACGCTTTTGTTTCATTGCATCGACAAAGGCTCTCGTCACGAGCCAAGGTGCTTGGACATTCGTCGATAGCACCTGTTTGAATTGGTCAAAACTCAACTCATCGATCGCTCCTCGAATATTGATCCCGGCATTGTTGATCAGGATCGATGGTGAACCAACTTTGGTTAAACAAAAAGATTTGAGCCCCTCTACAGATGCTTCATCGCCAACGTCTGCGGCATATCCCCAAGCCTTGGTTCCATAGGTACTTGAAATCTGCTCGACACGCTCATCGAGTTGAGACTGACTGCGGCTTACAAGCAAAACGTCAGCACCGGCGCTGGCCAGTCCGCACGCCATCGCCCAGCCCAGCCCACGACTCGCTCCAGTGATGACCGCCAACTGCCCATCGATTCGAAAGAGGTTCACTCCTGGCAAATTTTCGCTGATTTCATCCTGGCTCATTTTTTGGTTCCTCAGGTATTTTAGTGGCTAAGCGACCCAGGAATCACCGGTGGGCTCGACTGGGCACCGCAAGGCCAACAAGGCTGCTTGGATCTCATGGCAAACCCACTCCACATCGATTCCAGGCAACAGGTATCGGGCACCCAAGCCCGTATCGCTTGGATGCAGATCGTCCGAAGTCTCTGCGGAACTCGAATTGACAAAGCCCATGGCCAGGGCCCAAGGTAGGCAGTAATCCTCCCATTGAACACTTTCTGGGTCAGGGATCTCGACACAAGCCATGTGCAAGTCGGCATGCGGCGTTTGTTTGGACCATTCCGATGGCTCATCGCAAAAATATAACTGCACGCATTTTTGATCGACCAAATCGCCATGTCTTAAAACGGTTGCAATCCGATCGGCTAGGGACTTGGTGTTGCATGCGATAGAAATGCGGGGGTGGTGAGTGTTTCTCAGGCGATTTGACAGTTCGCGGATCGAGACGCCGGAAACTGGATCGATCCAATCGGGAGCAATTTCACAGGCTGGATGAATCACAAACGTCCTCATGCTCATCCTCGGATGGGGAACCTTTAAATGCGGAGTCCAGACCCGATCTTGGTCGTGCATCAGAAGGTCGATATCGATTCGGCGCGATTCCCATCGACGAAAACGCTGACGGCCCAGTTCGTTTTCTATCCTCTTGATCCTCTCCCAGACCTCCCAGACACTCAACGCGTGGTCGATGCGCACGACGGAATTGAGAAAGTCACCCTGACCGCTTGGTCCACCGACCGGAGGTGTCTTGAAGATAGGGCTCAATTCGATTCTGGAGTTCTCGAATGCATCCTTGATGAGCCTGGAAGCAGACCGCATCGTTTCGAGTGTGTTTCCGAGGTTCGCACCTAAACTGACTAGCGAACTTGGCATCTCGGAGTTCCCAGTACCAGAAGATCGGCAAACTGTGGGATCGGACTAGCGAGCTGCTTCGATGGTATCGACGTACCAATGAATTTCTTTCTTCGTCGCGAAACGCTCCTGAACATCTTTACGGGCATAAACAAAATAGGTCGGGGGATTGGTCTGGCCTTCGTCTCGATATCTTAGTTTGTAAGAGTACCCTGCAGAACCCATCGATTCGCCATCGAGTGACACAAATGTCCACTTGGCAGGATCCCTTCGCTTCTGGATCTCCAGGTGGGACGGGTCTGTTGCGAGGCGTTTTTTAGCTTTCTGCAACTCAGTCTCTGGTGCGTCATCGGTCGGACGACGTTCCCCCTCGAACTGGAAGCCCACGAGGTAGTAGACGCTATCGAGGTCCTTTTTGGACAAGGCATTCAAATAGAGTTCCGCCACCTTGCGAGCTTGTTCCAACTCGTAATTGCTGTGAAGAAAACTTCGAGAGACTCCCCAAGAGGCGCAGGTCGCTCCGATGGCGACGGCTAAGAATCCCAAGATTCTCGATAACTTGCTAAGGGCTAGTTTCTTGGAAAAAAGCAATACGAACATCCCCAGAAGCGTTCCTAAGATCGCCAGGGGCATGAAATGGACATATTGGATCGAGAGGATCCCTACCAAAGAAGCGATCAAACCTAACAAGGAAAAGCCCGAGAATGCCTCGCTATCGGCGATCTCGTCGGACTCCGGAGAGAAGGTAAGTTCTGGATTTGACATGGGTTCTATGGGAAAATCACGGTTTTGACTTGCCCCGAATCCGATCGGCGGCCAGCGTCAATACGCAACGTCAGGTGGTTCGGTTCGCCCCGGGAGCCCCTGTGAGCTTACTTCTCCGGCAGAATGCGAGGACCATCGGTTTCGTAGCGTCCCAATCCACCTTGCTCTCGCCGACCGTGGGTCCAAAGCAACCAAGTATTCCGCTTGAAATGGAGTCCAGTGTAGTCGTAGCCAAAGGTGCCCTCGGTTGGCCTTTTGCATTCACCCTGTAGCACACCGCTGTAAGGGCCTTTGAAAGGAGTCGAGCCACCGACGTATCCGACCGTGTGTTGGGGGTCTGTTCCCAAGGTGGCAAAGATTCCAGGCATCCAAGGGTATCCTGCCCGTTGCATCCCGTCGGTGCAATAGCGCCCCGTCTTTTTACCGGTAGGAGTTTCCACGCCACGATTTTCCAGCGAGTACGATTCGGCTCGTGAATCGTCGCGATTGCCGAGTTGAAGCGATCGTTTCGGAGCGGCTTGCACAGGCCTGGATTCAGCAGCGGTTCCATCGGTGGGGACCCGGATGATTTGGCCCTGCGGATCGGCTGAGATGTCTTCCAAAGAGGGGGGCCTAAAGGACACACGCACCGGACCTTGGGCCTCTTGCGCATAACCCGTTGCTGGAATGGTTAAGATCGCCAAGCTTAAGCAAACCCATCGCATGATCAGCCCTCCATGGCTGGTTTTACGACAACGCATCAGATCCACATCGTTAGCGTTATTTCGGCAGAAACGACACGATCGGAGCAAACATCCTAAGCGGGCGATCACAATGCGTAGAATCGTTACAAAGCATCCTTTAGCGGCTGTCGATTGATAGGGGTAGGCAAGACGCATCGGGTTGCGTTTCCCCACCCTCCAAACCGGACAGGCCGACCCCCCAAAGGGCTTTGCGAAGTAGGTAATGCGATAGCGATGATGATGATCCGCACCTTGAGGTGCTAGGCTTTCAGGTGTACAGTTTCAAGTCCGCTCTGTGCTTGTGCTCAGTGAAACGGTGCACGTGCTCGGAAGGAGTTTAGCAGGCTACCGAAGAGGAGTTCCCATTATCCGAGCACGAGTACGCACACGAATTCCATCGGTTTTAGCCACAATAATTGCCGAAGGAACCTAAAAGGATGGAAGTACGATTGTGTTTAATATTCGCAATATAGCTATCGCTCAGCTGATCCTCTGGCTCGTCTCCCTGCTGCAGCAATTCCTCTATTGGCAACGCTTGCCAGAACGGGTCGCTACGCACTTTGACGGTGCTGGCAAACCCAATGGGTGGATGCATCGCGACAACGCTGCGCTGATGATGGTCGGTCTTGAAACGCTCTTGCCTGCGATCTTTCTCGGGATCGCTTATGCGATCTATTTCATCCCCTCGCAGCTTATCAATATCCCGCATCGAGAGTTCTGGCTGGCACCTGAGCGACGCGAGGCCTCGATCGCTTTCGTGGCGAGATCCACAGCCGCTTTTTCGCTAGCCATGTCCTTTTTCTTCTTGGCTATGAACCATCTGACCTATCTAGCAAACCAAAGAGGTGGCAACTTGAACCCGCTGGGTTTCTGGACGCTGATGGCCTGCTTCTTGGGCTTCACGGCCCTGTGGGTTACCGGGTTGTTGCTGCGGTTTCGGATCCCTGCGAAGCGTTAAAGTTTACTCGGAATAGACTTGAGCCCAATCGAGCTTCATGTCGATCACGTGCCACCCTTGCTTGGGGGCCTCGGCCAAGGCCTCGATGAGTTTTCCGGAACTCTTGGGAGCCGAGTCGTAGAGATACTCTCGAACTTCGTCGGTATGGTGCACGATCGCTCCAAAGCTCGGACGGGGATTGCCGATGGTCGTGTACTGAAGCATCGCCAAGTCGCCATCGCTGTTACCAAAACACACGTCGTTTATTGTTCCATCACGTCCGATTCACGGGCTTTGGCCAGTTCGGAGACTTCGTCTTCGTATTTCTTGGTCATCTCTTGGACATCTTCCTTGGCCGAATCTCGCTCGTCTTCAGAGATGGTTTTCTCTTTCTCGGCTGTTTCGACCGCTTTGTTGGCATCGCGGCGGACGTTTCGAATCGAAACCTTGGCTTCCTCGGCGAGTTCTTTGATGCGGGCGACGAGTTTCTTGCGGGTGTCGGTGCTAAGGGGTGGAATGTTGATTCGGATGATTCGTCCGTCGCTTTGGGGATTGAGACCCAGTTCGCTTGCGACGATCCCTTTTTCGATGTCTTTGATGAGGGAAGTATCGAAGGGCTTGATCACCAGTTGCTGGGGTTCTGGAGCAGCGACGCTCGCCAGTTGCTTAAGCGGTGTGAGCGAGCCGTAGGCATTGACCTTGACCGAGTCTAGAAGTCCTGGGGCGGCTCGTCCGGTGCGGATACCTGCGAGGTTTTGTTTCAGGTGTGCAAGGGCCTTATCCATGCGTTCTTCGGCGTCCAAAAGTGTATCTTCGACGGACATAGTTTAGAGTCTCCAGAGGTTAAGTATGGGGTCTAGTTGGCATTGACGACAATACTCTCGCCAGGGTTTATTCTGGGCGAGATTCTCGTACCGACGCGTTGTCCACTGATGGCTTTGACGATGTTCCCTTGCTTCTTGAAGTTGAAGATCAAGATTGGGAGTTGGTGTGTGCGGCATTGTGCGATGGCTGTCGAGTCCATGACTTTGAGATTTTTCTCGATGACCGTATCGTAGTCCAATTCGCGATACAGGATTGCATGAGGGTTTTTTTCGGGGTCTTCGCTGTAGACACCATCGACCCGGGTGGCTTTTAAGACGATGTCGGCATCGAGTTCGAGGCCTCGGTTGGCAGCACAGGTATCGGTCGTCACAAAGGGTGCACCGGTTCCAGCGGCAAGGATCACGATACGCCCTTTTTCTAGATGTCGGATCGCACGTCGACGGATAAAAGGTTCAGCCACGCCATCCATCTTGATCGCCGACATGACGCGGGTGTTGATCCCGATCGCTTCGAGGGCGTCTTGCAAGGCCAAGGCATTGATCACTGTTGCCAACATGCCCATGTAGTGGGCGGTTGCTTCCTGGATCTTTTCACCGCTAGATCCTTTGAATTGGGCACCTCGCAGGATGTTGCCTCCACCGACGACGACGGCGATTTGGCATCCAAGTGCATGCGCCGATTTGATTTGCTGTGCGATGGCTGTCACCTCATCCATGCTGATGCCCCGTTCGCCAGCATGAGCAAGACTCTCTCCCGAGAGTTTGAGGATCACACGGTGGTAATGAGGAGGGGTTGAACTGGAAGAGTCGCTGTCGCCCATGTGGATTTGGCCAAAGTTTCAAAGGGATTCGATCGGTCGCAAAGGGCTTGAAAAAGAAGCCCCCTAGATCGAGGAGTATCATAGCCGGAATTTCAGAATTCAACGAGTCCCTTACCCTTTCCGACCCGAGGGTTTCCGGCTAGTCTACTGTGATCGACTCAAACGGGTTGATCCCAGCGAAAAGGCCTCAAAAAACAATCCATTACCAGCTCACCGAAAGATCCTGAAAATGTCGCCTCAAATCTACATCAACGGAAAATACTACAGCAAAGAAGACGCGAAAATCAGCGTCTACGATCACGGCCTGCTCTACGGCGATGGGGTCTTTGAAGGGATGCGGACTTATTCGGGCAATGTTTTTCGGCTCGTTGAGCACATCGATCGGCTATACGAGTCGGCCCGAGCGATCCTGCTGACGATTCCGATGTCCAAGCAGGAGATGATCGACGCTGTCAACAACACCGTCAAACTCAGCGGCCTGACCGATTCCTACATCCGATTGGTCATTACCCGCGGTGCTGGTTCGTTGGGATTGGACCCCAATCGCACTTCCGACCCGCAAGTCATCATCATCGTCGATCTGATCGCATTGTATGATCGGAAGTACTACGACGAGGGACTCAAAATCATCACCGCCTCGACGATCCGTAACCATCCGGCTGCGCTGAGTCCACGGATCAAGTCACTGAATTATCTCAACAACATCATGGCCAAGATCGAAGGTCTACAGGCCGGGTGCATGGAAGCGATCATGCTCAACCATAAAGGGGAGGTCGCCGAGTGCACAGGCGACAACATATTCATCGTCAAGAAAGGTCAGTTGATGACTCCGCCGACCGACGCGGGAATCCTCGAAGGGATCACCCGAAATGCAATTTTAGAATTGGCCCGCGAGTTGAAGATTCCAGCCAGCGAGTCTACACTCACCCGTCACGATCTACTTGTCGCCGATGAATGCTTCTTGACGGGCAGTGCCGCAGAAGTCATCCCCGTAGTCAGCATCGATAGCCGTCCGATCGGAGACGGCAAAGTCGGTAAGACCACCCGCTTCTTGATGGGCGAATTCAAGAAGCTCGTGGTTCGGTAATCCGATTAGCGACCGATGCTCGGCGGATTGTCGAGCAAGAAGTCTCTAGGACCACGCGTGGTGTAGTACGGATAAGCGACCGTCGGGCCAGTGACTCCCGAACCGACTTGATCATCGGCCCGATACTGAGCGTGTGTCATGCCACCGTTGCCGGCCCCGTGCAAGCCACCGCCAGCCCCATGCAAGCCAGCTAGCATGCCACCGCCATGAAGCCCCCCACCACCGTGAAGACCGCCACCGCCATGGAGCAGACCTTTGTGCGTACCGTCAAAGCAGTGGGAACCCGAATGCGATAGGTGAGCCCCGTAATCGGTACCACCACGCTGCCATCCGATTCGGCAAGGGCGGCATCCAATCGGTCCGTTGCATGTGTTGCACGCGTTGCGATGTCCCCAGCCATGTCCTCGATGCAAACCAACGCACCCGGTCGAGCCAACGATGGACAAGGCTAGGAGTGCGAGTGAAAAAAGTCCGCGTTTCATTTTGTGACCCTTGTATTGTTCCGCCGATCCAACCGAGTTGGATTTATCCTGGCATCTCTTAGAATCGACTGGATCGTCACTACAAATCCAATCGCTCCAACCGGCCCTGCAGAGTCCACGCAGATTACCGGGTTGGAATGCTAGCATCTTTTGGTCAGACGGAACTTCCGATCGGTTAGCGACGGCGATTTCGCGTGCGGAGCGGGTCGCTTTGTGAACCGATTTCTGCAAACAGAGAGTCAGCGGCCAACGGATCAACCCGTTCTGCTTCCCGTTCCCCTTCCCCGAGAGCACCGGTGCCATTGAGACGATTGATCGTCGAGAGGACATCCAGCGGGGTCAGCTTGCCATCACCGTCGACATCGACGTCAGGCAGTCCAAGAGACTGGCCACTTCGAGGCATCGGCAGGTCGCCAATTGGGTTGGCATTGATCGCATCGATGAGCAAAAGCACGTCCAACGGAGTGACCGCACCGCTTCGATCCACGTCCCATCGAAGTGTTGGGTTTTGCCAAACTGCATTATTGGGGATTCGTTCGAGCGTTACGCTCAAACGAAGGAACGATCCACCGGTGATGTCGTTGACCAGCAGTGGGACATTGGTGAGGATCGGGTCGGTATCCTTGAAATACTCTTGGGACTTAAAGACCAATTTATCTCCCAGAACCTCAAATCGAGAGTCCAGTGAGGTGAAGGCGTAGCTTGTCGGACCATCGGGGTCTTCGACCAAGATGCGTCCAAGATCCAATCCAGTGATGTTCGAAGGTACAAGACTCTTTTCGACGGTGATCGAAGTGGGTGGTTCGTTGACGTTGAGGACTTGGATTCGTAGCGTCCTCTGGCTCGATAGACTTGGGTTTCCCGTATCGGATGCGATGACCGTAACGGACTCGAATGGGCTTCGTTCAAAGTCCAGCACGCCGACTTGAGCGACGCTCAGGTCACCGCTGGTGGCATTGATCGTGAAACGAGTTTCGGTCGGTAGTAGTGAGAATAGGATGGCTGGTCGATCCGTTGGTGTTCGATCCGCATCGGTTGCAATCACGCGGCCAAACGGGACACCGACGGGCATGCTTTCGGCGGCCGACAACGAACCGGTCGCGATGACTGGGGCCGCCTCGTTGACATCGAGAACTTGG
Source organism: Planctomycetaceae bacterium (assembly GCA_021298315.1). Lineage (GTDB taxonomy): Bacteria > Planctomycetota > Planctomycetia > Pirellulales > Pirellulaceae > JBKCUI01. The sequence goes on along the minus strand of JAJTFC010000052.1, from coordinate 20,558 downwards.
ACTTCAGCGGAGGTCCAAGTTGAAAGCGATGGGACTCCATCGTCGTAGGCTTCTACGAAGAATCGATAGGACAGGACTGACTCATAATTGAGGTTCACACCAGGTTTGACGCTGAGGAACCCGGTATCTGCATTGAGGAGGAACTCCGAGGGAGCGGCACCGAAGAACCGATAGCGAACTCGGTTGGCGGTATCGCCATCGGTAGCGATGACTCTGCCGACAATGGCTCCGCTTGCATTGTTCTCGGCGATACTCATCGAGATTGGGGATAATCTCGGGGAGAACTCATTGACATCGGCAACCTGGATTGAAACGATCTTTTCCAAGAACAGCGAGGGAGACCCGTTGTCGGTTGCACGAATCAGGACATTGACGGTACTTGCGGTCTCGAAATCGAAACTGGTCTTTGGTGCCAAGGACAGCACGTCCCCTTGGATCACAAACCTTGGATCGTTTGTTGTCCAAGTGATCGTGTCGTTTGGATCTGGATCGACGGCAGTCAGTCTTCCTAATTGAGCAGCGACGCTATTTTCCGGAACGCTTTGTCCGATTAGATCAATGCTGGTCGGAGCGTCATTGATGTTGAGGATATCGATGTTAAAGGGGGATTCGGCGAACGCTCCGGCAGCATCGGTTGCTCTGAGGAAGACTTGTCGCTGACCGACATCGAGGTTTCCAGGAGTGCCGCTGAAGGTTCTGGTCTGTGGGTTGAATTTCAGCCAGGCAGGTAGGGGGACGCCTGGAGAGGTGTATGCCGTAAGGCTTAGCGATCGGTCATCGATATCTTGGAACAATCCGTTTGGAACGACGTAAAGAAGCGGGGTGTCTTGCAAACCGCTTGCCACCGGGAAGGGTGGAACGGAGAACGGAGGGTCGTTGACCGGAAGGATCGATTGCTTGATCTCGCCTGCCGCCACAGAAATCGAATCGGGCGATAGTACCGATTGGATATCGACTTGAACCGGTCCGCCTGGGCCACTAAAGGCTCCTTGGTAGAGAGGATCCAGTGCGTAGTACTTAAGGTCTGGTGCAGGGCCAAAGTAGTTCGGTGCGGGGATGAATCGAAGGCGTGCTGATGGGCCTAAGACCAGACCTGAGGATGTTGAAATATTCGCCAGATCGATCCATCCGAGTCCGGCTTCGTATTGCCAGATTCCATTGCTTGAGCCAGCACTGGTAACGACGATTCCGGTTCCTTGGGTTCCATCTGGGTCGATCACGCCGCGCTGGATGATCTGCGAGACTGTCGTTCCCTTGGGGCTGCGTTCGTCTTCATTGACATCGTCCATGAAACTCGTGGTGGCTTGCGGCGAATCGTTGATCGAGATGACTCGAAGATTCACGAAGCTCGCACCGCGGAAACTCCCTTTATTGAGGGTGATTTCGATTCTTCGGTTGGTCGTATCGGGAGAATCACCACGGGCCTCGAACCGGATCGCCTCGACAATCGCTTCGATGGCTTCTTTGGTAGCCAGTGAGGTAAAGTTGATGACAAAGGAAGTATCGGAACCTCGAAGAATCGAGCCGATTTGGTTCCCGTTGAAAATCAATACCGAATTGACTTCCGAGAGCCCACTGACCAAAGAGTAGTCCAAAGTCAGCGCATCGCTGGCACCTGCTGCGGGGGTGATATCAACCGACAACGAGCCCGAGGAGTAGTCCCCTGGTGCCAGATCGATCACCTTGGCTCTCGAGGAGATTTGTTTGGCCGGCTCATTTTCACTATAGGTCAAAGAAGCATTCGATAGAGCAACACCGAAGGCCACGGGCATCGAGCCGGTGATGAGGTACTGTCCGATGCTACCGTAATCGGTGTATCCATCGGGAGGATTTGCTGTGGGGTTTCCAAATCCCACTCCGTCGATGCTCAGATAGTAGATACCTGCGGAGATTTGAAGCCCAGAGAAATACGCGCGCAAGCCGTTGGGATTGGAAGTGGCAACTAAGTTCCCCGACGCGTCATAGAGTTTGGCTTCCACGTCTAGATTGGCACTCGAAGTCGCAGGCCAGTAGTTTGTATTGAAGAGAGCAGATTCGATCGAGGAGCTAAAGGATCCGTCGTCGGCCCGCGTCCAAGCTTCGGTAATGTAAGGATCGATCGTCAAATCGAGAGTCCCCGAACCCGCTTGAAACTGGAAGAAATCCAGATCGTTTGAACTCTCGATCGTACCCAACTTGGTCAACTGAACGCGATCATTCGCATCGATCGGTCCTGTTAGTTCCGACGCGAGGGTGTCTTGATTGCCATGATCATCAGGCACTAAACCAAATCCATTGGCGGGACTGATAATGACCGCGATATCATCTGGACCTGAATTGTAATTTGCATTGCTACCGCCGTTGTTGCTGCCGAGGTATTCGCCTCGATCCCAGCTCGTCACATTGCGGTCATAGGGTGCGCCCATGAGCGGGCCCCAACTGGTTTCACCATTGCCGCCGTGCCCGAAGTAATAGGCATCGTTTTGTTGAAACGGATTCGAAGCGTTGGTTCCGTCGTGCGAAAGTCCCAGAGAGTGCCCAACTTCGTGGCTGACAGCCAAGGATGCTTGCTCGGGTACACTGTTGAAAATGTAGCAAGGAGTATCGGTCGCCCCGGCTTGGTTATATCCCCAGCGGAACGATCCGATGTAGGCCACACCGCCGGCACCAGGGGCTGGGAAGTCATCGGGAGTCATCACCGCACGAATGCCCCAACGATCGTCGCTTCCTCCTGTATTGACCAGAGCCGCCTCGCCGGGATCCTCCGTCGTTACGTTGACATCAAAGGGAGCGAAATCCCCAGATACCTGCTGCCAAATCGTCTGAATTGCTCGGAGTTCATTGTCGGTAAATGAGGCACCGTTTCCGGCTGGGTCATAGGCCGGAGAAATAATTGGGTCTCTGCCCCGAGAGGCATTCCAAGGTGTTCCCCTGGCAGTAAAGCCGTCAAAATCCAGGTAGATGACCTTGGTGGCCGTCGGTCGACTATGGAGCTTGAATGTATCGCTCAGGGGTAGAAACCCCGCCGGTCCATTTGAAGAACCTCCACTACCATTGCCAGAGCTTCCATTGCTAGGCATTCCTTCCATCCCGGAATCCCACGACCGATCGACGGCAGGTGGCTTGGGTATAAAGCCCAAGAGATTACCAAACGGATCGCTGTAGGTATCGCTGGCCATGAGGGTCCGTGTTTCGAGACCTTCGAGAATAAGTCTTCGAAAGGCTTTGACACTTGATTTGCCAGACCGACCAGAACGTCGGGAGAAGAACATAGCTTTGGCCCTGAAAAAAGCTGGATCGAACCAGCGGAATTGCCTTGCCTCTTCGCTGAAAATAACTTTGTGTGTGCCCAAGCCAGCGAACAGGCGCACCATATCGTAAATCACAAAATGAGCCTATACAAGTTTTCTAAGGGGTAGAAGGCTCTGTTTCCGGATCTTTGCGATAAAGCCCAGCAAGGTCCCTTACGAAAACTGCCTAGCTGGGGTGGCCCACTAGGCAGTTGCAGTTGCTTTTTTCAAGCTTTTATAGTTTTTTGGTTAAGCTTTCTGTGCAAATCAGTCCCCAAGGGACTTACGGATTCGCATGCCGTAGAAGGATCGCCACAGAAAATAACTTGAGATCAGGCAGAAAACGCAAGCCAGCGTCATCGTCAAGTTAGCGCCTTGCTTGGCTCTCATTTCTTGTGCCAAGGCGACGGCCAAGAGCCCAAAGAGCGTGGTGAACTTGATCACCGGGTTGAGCGCCACGCTGGAGGTGTCCTTGAACGGATCCCCGACGGTATCCCCTACGACAGTCGCGTCGTGAAGAGGCGTTCCCTTCATCTTGAGCTCAACTTCCACGATCTTTTTGGCGTTATCCCAAGCTCCCCCGGCATTGGCCATGAAGATCGCTTGATAGAGTCCGAAGATCGCGATCGAGAACAAATAGCCGATGAAGAAGAACGGTTCGATGAACGCCAAGCCTAGCGTTGCAAAGAAGACCGCCGAAAAGATGTTGAACATCCCACTTTGGGCAAACTCTGTACAGATCTTCACCACGTTCTTGGAGTCTTCGATGCTGGCTTTGGTCACTCCATCGAGCTTGATATTTCGCTTGATGTATTCAACGGCGCGATAAGCACCGGTGGTGACGGCCTGAGTCGATGCTCCGGTAAACCAGTAGATCATCGCTCCGCCGGTGATCAGACCCAAAACGAACGGTGCGTGCAGAAGCGATAGGTTGGCGATCGCCGCTTGATCGGTAAGGCCTTGGGTCAATCCCATGATGATCGAGAAGATCATCGTCGTGGCACCGACGACGGCCGTTCCGATAAGCACCGGTTTGGCCGTTGCTTTGAACGTATTTCCCGCTCCATCGTTCTCTTCTAACAAGTGCTTGGCCGACTCGAAATCCGCATCGATGCCAAAGTCGTTCTTAAGCTGCGATTTGATGTTCGGCTCATTCTCGATCAAGGATAGCTCGTAGACACTCTGCGCGTTGTCGGTCACCGGTCCATAGGAATCCACTGCGATCGTCACAGGGCCCATGCCCAGGAATCCAAAAGCGACCAACCCGAAGGCGAAAACGGCAGGGGCAACCATCAGCGCCCCGAGACCTTGATCTGGGCCCTCCATGCTCGTGATCCAATAAGCGATCGCCATGAGCCCAGTGATACTCGCACCGAGCCAAAGGCAGGAAAAGTTACCTGCCACGAGGCCTGAGAGAATATTGAGCGAGGCCCCACCCTCTCGACTGCTGGTGACCACTTCGTGAACGTGCGCCGAGGAGGTCGAGGTGAAGACTTTGACCAACTCGGGAATGATCGCTCCGGCGAGCGTTCCGCATGAAATAATCGTTGAAAGCTGCCACCAAAGATTCGTATTGCCGCCGAGGTTTGGGATCAGCAAATAGGAAAACAAATAGGTCATGATGATCGACACGACGCTCGTGACCCAAACCAAGCGGGTCAGTGGCATCTCAAAGTCCATCTTCTTGGAATCTGCATACCTGGCTTTCGTCCAGAGTTCATTGAAGTAGTAGGCAGCCACCGAAGCGACGATCATCATGGCTCGCATGACAAAGAGCCAAATCAAAAGCTGAACCTGAATCTTTTGGTAATCGGCACCAGCAGATTTTTGGGTGATCGCCAAAAGGATAAAGGTGATCAATGCTACACCCGTGACCCCATAGGTTTCGAAACCATCGGCACTTGGACCGACCGAGTCCCCTGCGTTGTCCCCCGTGCAGTCGGCGATCACACCCGGGTTTCGAGCATCGTCTTCCTTGATCTTGAACTCGATCTTCATCAAGTCCGAGCCGATGTCAGCGATCTTGGTAAAGATCCCCCCCGCGATTCGAAGTGCTGCGGCCCCGAGGCTCTCACCGATCGCAAAGCCGATAAAGCAAGCACCTGCATAGTCTCCGGGCAAAAACAACATGATGCACAGCATCAAAAGCAGCTCGACGCTGATGAGCATCATTCCAATGCTCATCCCAGCCTTCAGCGGTATCGCATAGACCGGATATGGCATTCCGATCAAACTCGCGTGGGCCGTGCGGGAATTGGCAAACGTATTGACCCGAATTCCAAACCATGCAACCAGATAACTTCCCAGAATCCCAATAACGCTAAATCCCAAAATGATCACAACCTTGGGCAAAGGTTGCTGCTGGAGATACCCAAAGTACAAAATGATGACTGCGGCGATCGCAACCCAGAGAATCGCCAAGAACTTACCTTGAGTAACAAGATAGGTTTTGCAGGTCTCATAGATAAGCTCAGAGACCTCAAGCATGTTCTTGTGGACTGGAAGATTCTTCAGTTGGTTGAAGATCAAGTAGCCGAAGGCCAACCCCGCCAAACAAATGACCAAGCCCCCGTAGAGCCATGTCTTGCCAGGCATCCCCATAAAATCGGCGGAGTTAAGATCCGGGAGTTCCAAGTCGGCCTCCCCGTGCATCTTGCCGGCTTCCTCGGCAAATGACACTTCTCCGGAAAACAACAAGCTTGCCAAAAGGGCAAACATCATCAACAGACAGCGGCCCAAAGGGCTACAAAAAATCTTGCTCATCAAAGACATGAGGGACCTACCCTAGCAGTAATGAAATCTTAAATAAAACATCCGCTCTTGGATCGTTAGAGTAATCGGTCGACAAACATCCTTCAAGGAGACATTTTGTCACCTTGCGGCACTTTGTTTTGCTTCCTATCCACCTTAAAGGAAATAAAACTGCCTTTGGATTGGCTAGCTAATACAGCCCCGCTCGCAGATTAATCTGTTTAATGCCGGGTGGAAAAAGATGGGGCATGGCAACCAAAAAACGAAAAAACGCCCGGAATCGGGCGTTTGATGACAAAAAACTGGGGTCAGGAGGCTCGACTAGATCGCCGTCGGTTCGATCCGAGGCATCGACTCGATGACCTTGTCGATAAGCCCGTAGGAGCAAGCTTCTTCGGGATCCATGAAGCGATCGCGATCGGTATCTTTTTCGATCTTTTCAAGGCTTTGGCCGCAATGCTTGATCAGGATCTCGTTGAGTCGGCGTTTGGTACGCTGGAATTCACGCAGGTGAATCGAGATCTCTTCGGCAGTTCCCTGCATGCCGGCAAGCGGCTGGTGGATCATGATCCGGGAGTTAGGAAGCGAATAGCGTTTGCCTTTGGCACCGGCCGTCAGTAGTACGGCTCCCATCGATGCGGCTTGGCCGATGCAATAGGTTGCAACATCGCAGGAGACAAACTGCATTGTGTCGTAGATTGCCATCCCGGCGCTGACGCTACCCCCGGGGCTATTGATGTACATGTGAATGTCTGCTTTGGGATCATCCGACTGCAAAAACAGCATCTGTGCGACCAGTGCGTTGGCGATCTCATCATTGACATCGGTTCCCAAAAAGATGATGCGATCTTTGAGCAACCGGCTGTAAATATCGTAGACTCGTTCTTCGCGACCGGTCTTCTCGATGACATACGGGATCATTGGCATGGGTGTTTCCTCGAACTACCTATCGTTGGACTCTATGGGTCGTTGGACTCTGTGGGCACTTGGGACTTGCTTACGGGATACTTCTGAAGGGACTATTTCTCTTCTGTGACTTGCTTGTTCAAGATCTCGTCGACGATTCCGTATTCCTTGGCTTCCAAGGCGGTCATGAAGAAATCCCGATCGGTATCTAGGGCGATTCGATCTGCTGACTTGCCGGTGTGTTTGGCCAGAATGTCGTTGAGTTGGGATCGAAGTCGCAAGATTTCCTTGGCTTGGATCTCGATATCGGAGACTTGTCCTCGCACTCCACCGTGGGGTTGGTGAACCATGACGGTGCTGTTGGGCAAGCAGTAGCGTTTGCCGGCAGTTCCACCGGCCAGCAGTACGGCTGCACCGCTGGCTGCTTCACCGACGCAGTAAGTAGCGATTGGGCAAGAAACCATTTGCATGGTGTCATAGATTGCCAGCGTCGCTCGAACTTCGCCACCTGGGGAGTTGATGTAAAAGTGGATGTCTTTGCGTCGATTCTCACTTTGGAGATACAGCAGCTTCATGACAAGCTCGTTGGCGTTGCCGGCATAAATTTCGCCTTGCAAGAAGACGATCCGATTCTCCAGCAACAAATCCCCTAAGGTCATCTGGCGCTGGCGCTGATAACTTTGATAAGCCGACGCGTTGTGGATCGGAGGAAAACTTGGCAGATCGTTCACGGATGGGTTCCTTGTGGTTACTGAGGCTCGCCAGGACGTTGAGTATCTTTCGCATTCGTCGGGCTTTGACAAGGCCACAGGCTGGGAAACCTGCCGACAGAAGCAGAATTTCTCGGTGCAAGCAGACTTGTTAAAGTGCGATCTGCTACGATTCTTAGGGTTTTCATTGGCGAATCGTTAGCTTGATGGGGCTTCCCAGGGAAGCTTTGACCCCGCACTAAGCTTGCGGCCAGTGATAGGAGTCCCCTTGTTGCAAAATGTCCACCACGCGTGCCAAGTCCGGTGCGATCGGTGCCTCGATCTTCAAACGCTCGCGAGTCTTGGGGTGCTCGAACTCGATCTGGGCTGCGTGCAGGGCTTGGCGATCCAAAACACACTCGGCATCCTCGGGTCTTGCAGGCAATCCACGGACAGCCCGACGGAGCAACTGACCAAGGCGAACCTGGGCGTGACCTGCATAGAGTCGATCGCAAAGGATCGGGCAAGCGATGTGGGCAAGGTGGAGTCGGATTTGGTGGGTGCGCCCTGTCTTTGGCGAGACCTTCAAGAGAGCATATCCGGGAAATCGCTGAGTCACTTCAAAATGCGTCTCGGCATATCTGCTGCTTGGGTGCCCGCTGCGTATAGCCATCTTCTCTCGTTGATAGGGGTGATGGCCGATCGGCTGCACGATCCGATCGCGATCCCGATCGAGCGAACCACTAACGATCGCCAGATAAGTCTTCTGTACCGTGCGGGCTTCGAATTGCGCACAGAGCTTGAAATGGACTTCGTTGGTTTTCGCGATGATGATCACACCGCTGGTTTCACGGTCCAATCGATGGACGATCCCCGGGCGAGTCGGTCCGCCAGCATCGCTCAACTGGCTAAAGTGGTGAGCCAGTGCGGCCGTAAGGGTTCCTGACCAATGCCCCTTGGCCGGATGGACGACCATCCCCGCCGGCTTGTTGATCGCCACGAGCGATTCGTCCTCATACAAAACATCCAATGCAATCGCTTCAGGGATCGGTCCATCGGTAGGCACAGGGGGCAAGTCCCGCACCTCGATGACCTGCCCGGCAAATACATGAAACGCGGGTTTGACTTCTCGTCCATCGACACGCACGTGCCCTTGAGCAACCACGCGACGAAGGAAAACACGGCTGTAACCATCGATCTTAAAGGTCAGATAAAGATCGATGCGAGTATCGGAATGCTCCTGCTCAACGGTGAAGACCAAGCGTTCAAAGCCTTTAGGCCTTTCGAGAGACTCAGGAGACTGCTGTTGGGTTGTTTCAGCGTCGGCTGTCTGAGGGTCGGCGGTCTGAGGGTCCGGGGTTTGCATTGGCTCGATGAGTTCATCGAGCGGCAAGAGTTTGCCAGAAGGCTTTTGCAAACCTTCGACGGATGCCGAGTTGTCGGTTGCCGAATCGTGCTCGGGCAGAATGTCTTTAGAGCGACTCTTGGATCGTTTGCTCACGGTCGCTTATGGCTTTGGAGCCGGAGGCTCGCTTGGTTCAGCGGGTGCAGCTGGCTCAGCAGGTGCAGCTGGCTCAGTAGGTGCGGCTGGCGGAGGTGTGATCGAGGTCGGGGGCAATTGGGGCAAGCCACTTGGATTTGCGGCCCCGCCTCCTGGGAAAGAGAAATTCGGAAGACCGGGGATACCTGGGTTTCCAGCAGGAGCCCCCGGGGCTGGTGCTGAGGTTGTTCGTTCGCGATACCAAGCAAAGAATGCTTCGCCCTCGCGACCTTCGAGCCAACCGAGTCTTCGCTTGGACTCTGCGACAATATCCTCGGAAAAGCCTTCGGAGCTGAGTCGCTTGTATTCAAGGATGGCTTCTTTTCGTTCACCAAGTCCTTCGAGTGCTTGTGCAAGTCCAAAAAGGGCTCGTCCGCGGGTGAAGGTTTCCGTCGATTGCTTACCGGCGGCTCGATAATCATCGGCTGCTTGCTTGAAGTACTGATCCGAAACGGTTCGGTCGATGTTCCACTTCTCAAGCGCCTTGGCCATGTTGGCATCGCCCGAAGTGAGTTTGGCCCAAGTACCAGCCGAAGTGTCCGAAAAATCGCTGGCAATGGCTTCTAAGTCTTGTGCAGATGTGTCTGAAAAGTAGAAGTCTGTCCAGCCTCGTGCAGCGCGAGTTTCTTTTTGACTCGAATAGATGCCGTAACCCAAAAGGCCCACGACCAAGGCGCCAAGAATTCCGAGCGACACAGGAAGATAAGGTTTGATCTGTGCAAACTTTTGTTCGATCTTGTCGGCTAAGAGATCCGACTCTTGGATCTGAGTGCGCTGGCTTTTCATACGATTCGAGGGTCGTTGGGACTTGTGTTGCCGACGCAGTCGGCATGGGACTATAGACCCGAAGCAGTATAAGACCCTTGAGGCATTCCCTCAATAGACACCCCGTGGGGCACCGCGGTTGAATGCCCAAAGTTTCGTTGCAAATCCGCTTTTGATCTCGAATTCGATGGGAAAACCCAAGCTTTGATGCATCTGGTTTTTGTCCAACTGGCAAAGGTTTCGAAAAGAAACTCCCTTGGGGCCTCCTCGTGGAGTTCATGTCGACAACCATGAATGAGCATAAACTCGGCCTGCGAACCTGCCCGTTTTGCAAACTCTTCGCTGGCCGCAGGACAAGTCAAACGATCCTCCGAACCATGAACCAACAGACTCGGAACTTGCAATCGATGGGCGTTTTCCATGGCCCAAAGTCCGCTATCGACTAGACTCGTCGCGAGCCTAAGGGACATCGTTCGATGAACCAATGTGTCTCGCAAATAGGCGTCTTGGGCCATCGGCTGTCCACAGAGCCACTCGGCTTTTGTCGGCGTTGGGACTCGAAAGTTCGGCAAAAGATCCGCAAGCCATCGGCCTGCTCGCATGTACTTTTCCTTGGGCATGCTCTTGGCCTTGAGCAACGGTGCTCCAAGGATCGCTCCCAGAACGCTTTTGGAAGCCTCTGAGCGACGCAGCAGCCAGTTGATCACCAAATTGCCCCCCATGCTTTGCCCAAAAACAAACTGAGGTACCCGTGGCCAATTGCGTTTCGAAAGCTCGACAGACCCATCGACCTCGTCGACCAACTGTTCATAGGAATCGATCACCCCGCGTCGGCCCGGCGAACGACCATGTCCAATCAGATCCACTGCCGTGACGGCTAGCCCGTAACTTGCGAGACTCGTTGCCATCCCCTCGAAACGGCCACCGTGATCCCCAAATCCATGGACAAGGGTGATTGCACCCCAGAGCTCTCCGTCCTTGGGCCACCAGCGATGGACATATCTACAAGACATATTCGATTTACAAGCCCGATCAAAAACCGACTCTTGCTGAACCGAAGATGCCACTGCGTGCAGAAATGCTTGCATTGCCCGACCCTTTAGCCACGTACGAGTTTCCTATCAGGTTCTTGTTGGATCGGACAAGCGGTGCGTTAAAACTTAGCTAAAGCTCAAGCTCTTGGCGAAGATGTTTTCTTGGCAGAATCGCCAAAAATTCCTCAATCGCTCCGATTGCAGGCAAAGGGTAACAAGCCAGCATGCCGATAGGATGATTCATGAATCCTCAGAGCAGCACTGGCAAAGCCGAGTCGATCCGAAAACGCTTTCGGGATTGGATCCGTACTCGCAGCGATTCGGAAGTTGCCCATTCGATGTTCGAAACGACGTTGGTCCAAGGCGGATCCTATGTCGGTCGGAGATTCTCAACGATGGGATTCAGCTTGCTGTGGTTGATCGATCAAGAGCAAGTGAAATTCTTTGGGCCAGACGGATCGTTTCTTGGATCCGAAAGCATCGACGAGTTTTGCCAGCAAAGCAATCTTCAGTAGAGATTTTTGAGGCAAAGTTGCGACCAAGTCTCCATTTGGCCGATTTGTTGCCGAATTTCTTCGATCGGCAAGAAGCCTGCTTCGAGCAGATGGTCTTCTCGAGGGGTTGCTTTGCACGAGGAGAGTTGCATGACGTGGACAATTCCAAGGTGGACCCGCCCGACCTCGGTCGTGTCATCGTAGATCAGGCCGACGATTTGGTCTTTGCCACCGCACTCGATGATGACCTCCTCGGACAATTCCCGCTGCATTCCGTTGCGATACCAGTCATCGCCTTGGGCATCCTCTATAGAAATGTGTCCTCCGATGCCGATGGATTGCAGAGCGTGCAGACGTTTTTCCCCTTGTCCTTTACCCCGCGTGTAGCGAAACAAACGGGTTTGCTCCTCGTCGTTGCATTCGAGGATCACGTACGGGATGAGTTGTTTAAAGGAAGGATCGTTTTCAACGATGCTTCGGGGGCGAAAGGACTGGTGGGAGCGATCCAAAAGGACAGGCAAGTAGCGGTCGACTGCCGGTTGGAACCCTGAGAATGGTCCCAATTCGAGCAGCAAGGATGCCGGGACCACGAGGACTTCTTCGTCTTTTGACATGTTCGTAGGGGGGAAGGTTTGCGTGAAAAGACTGATCAAAAATAGAAAATAAAGAGCAAATAATGAATAGATACCGTCGCGAAAAGGCCGCTGGAGGAAAAAAGGGCGGACTCTCGACCCCAAGTCCCCAATTGGCGGGTTTTGGGATACCATACACGGTTGGTAAGCGAAAGGCTATTCGCTTTTTGACAAGTTTGTCACGAATGGAGACCCTGCCTGTGCGACTGATCCGAAGCGCTGCACTCTGGCCCTCGAGGCTAGGACAATTCCCCAAAAGCTCGATGTTCGGAGGTGTCCTATTGGTCGCCTGGTTGCTGAGCCAAGCTGCAATTGCCCAAGAACTTCCCAAAGCCGTCGATCTGCTTCCAGGCTCGACCCAGGCTTTCACCGTACTTCCAAAATCATCGGAGTTTATCAAGAACTGGAAAGAGACCCAGCTCGGACAGCTAGCCGACGACGATCGGATGAAGGATTTTTGGTCCAATCAGCAAGAGGAGCTTCGCCGACGTCTGGCCAGTGCCGGTTGGCAACTAAGTCTCAAGGTTGAGGATCTTGAAAATCTTTGTTCGGGCCAAGCGGCATTGGGTTTGATTTCTCGACCCGAAGTCACCGAGAAACCCTTCTCCTTGGCGTTGATCATCGATGTAGCCGAACGAAGCGAAGCCGTTGATAAGTTTTTTCAACGGGTGGGGCTCGATATGGAGAGTCAAAAAGGCATCCTCAAGAAAATCGATGCCAGCGGGATTGAGGTCAAGCACTACAGCATCCCGAAGCTCTCTGCCGATGGACGCGCTAGGGATTCCTACTTTGCGGTTTCCAAGGATCAGCTCCTGATTTCCGATGACCTGCGATCGATCCAAGAACTCATCGGGGCGCAGTCGAATCCCCGCGAGGATTCGCTGGCTAAGTCCGAGCTGTATGCCAAAATCCAGCAGCGGATCGTCCGCGATGAGCACACTGCGGAGATCGAATACTTTGTAAAACCTCTGGGGCTTGGAAAACTCCTCCGATCGATTTCGGCTCAGAAGGGCAAAAAGCAAGTCGATCTGCTCAAACTCCTTGAAGACCAAGGTTTTGGTAGCATCCTTGCTGCAGCTGGCAGTATCCAACTTGCCAAGGAAGATCTCGACATGCATCACCAAGGCTTCGTTCTGCGGGAAGAGGAGCTTCCTGAATCGGTGCAGATCCTGGACTTTCCAAATCAAAAGGCCCTGGTTCCTCCCCCCTGGATCTCCGCTGGTTCGGCCAGTGTCATGGGCTTTTCCTGGAACTTTACCGAAGCTTTTCCTAAGCTGCGTGGGATCGTCGATGCCTACATCGGTGATGCTCAGTTCGACGAAATCTTGGAACAGATCAAAAATGATCCACAAGGCCCTCAAATCGATATCCGCAAGGAGATACTACCACATATCGGTCAAGAGTTCTACACCGTCACTGAGATCATTGAGCCGATCACCCCCGACTCGAAGCGATCGTTGATCTGTATCAAACTCAACGACCCTGAAAACAAACTCTACGGCGTTTTGAATCGCTACTCCAAGAGCGAACCTGGGGCATCGATCGAAGATGTCGGCGACTATCGAATCTGGAAATTCTCCAACGATGAGGAAGAAGAAGAGGTCATCGAGTTTAACAATCCTGGGAACAAGAACGCCAAGGAGGAGGAGGATGAGGAAAAGCCTCTGCTCAACAAATGGGGTGTCTGCATCGTCGATGGCTATTTCGTCTTTGCATCCAACCCCGACTCACTGGTTCAAGTCATCGAAAATGCAAAGAACCAAGCGATCCATGGCGACTTCGAAAAGCTCTCTTCGGTGCAATCGGTTCGAGCCATGCAAGAAAAGCTTTTGAGTGCCGAAGGCCAATGCTTCTCGGAGATCGATCTAGCGGATCGTTCGGCTGAGATGCAGTACGAACTATTCCGCCAAGGTATCTTGCCTCAGTCTAGATCCCTCATGGCGATCATCGCCGAGCGGGTTCTCAAGACCGACAAATCCAAGCCTCAAGAGTTTCAAGGCAGTAAACTGCCCCCCTACGAACAAGTCAAGCACTTCTTCACTCCGCGAGGTTTTGTGGTTCGCACCGAAAAAGATGGTTGGGGTATCGATGCGTTTATCCTCGGTAAAAAGCCATCGGCAACCAATTAGTCTATGACGATCCATCACCTGCGACGCGACTATCGCTTCGGCTCACTGACCCGTGAGCAGATGCCCGAAGATCCAATCTCGCTATTTCAAACTTGGTTCGACCAGTTGCGTAGCACGGATCTGCCCGAATGGTTTGAGCCCAATGCGATGAGCCTAGCGACGGCCAAGCCCGATGGCGGCGCTGCCTGCAGGATCGTGCTTCTCAAAGAGTTTGACGAAAGAGGCTTTACCTTTTTCACCAATTACCTCTCTGCCAAAGGCGAGCAAATCGACAGCGATCCTCGCGTTGCTTTGGGCTTCTTTTGGCCGATCATCGAACGTCAAATTCGAATCGAAGGGATCGCGACTAAAGTCGATCCGAGCCTCTCGGAAAAGTACTTTCGTTCCAGACCTCGATCTAGCCAACTCAGCGCCAACGTCTCGCCACAGTCGCAAGTCATTGCGGATGAATCGACGCTGACCAAATTGGTCGACCAACTGGACTCGGAGCTTCAGGGTGCCGATGTTCCTTGTCCAGAGCATTGGGGTGGATATCGGGTGCGTCCCGATTTGATTGAATTTTGGCAAGGCCGCCCCTCGCGGCTTCACGATCGCTTTCGATACCTGCGCCGCGATGATGGCCATTGGCAAGTCGATCGTCTGGGACCCTAGCCATACGGGCCACCGCGCAACTCATTTTCAAAGGACACCAGCTCTATGAACAGGCCGACCGAATACCGACCCAACGCGATTGCACTTACCATTGCCGGTTCGGATAGCAGTGGCGGTGCGGGGTTGCAAGCCGACTTGAAAACATTCCAGCAGTTTGGCGTCTATGGTGCCTCGGTCGTGACGATGATCACGGCGCAAAACTCACTGGGGGTTCGCCGCATAGAAAACCTCCCTAGCGAATTGGTCCTCGATCAACTCGCAGCCGTCCTCGACGATATCCAACCGGTCGTGGCCAAAACCGGCGCGCTGGGTACCGCCGAGACAATCGATGCGATCCACCAAGCCGCACAGCAATTTACGTTTCCACTGATCGTCGATCCGGTCATGGTCAGCAAGCATGGTGATCCCCTGGTGGCCGACGATGCTGTCGATGCCTACCGCCGATTGCTTCCTAAAGCGTTCTTGGTGACCCCGAACCGATTCGAACTCGAGAAGCTCACCGGCATTGCGATCAAGACCAACCAGGATGTGGCCAAAGCCATCCACGACCTGCATCAGATGGGGGCTAGGTTCGTCCTGGCCAAGATGGGGCAAGTCGATGGGCAGTCGGAGCACATTTTGGGATCCGGCAAAGAGAATATCGCAATCCAGTCGAAGCATTTTGATACCCAGAACACACACGGAGCCGGCTGTGTTTTGTCGGCGACCATCGCTGCTTTGATCGCACTCGGAGAGACCGATCTCAAGCGCATTGTCCAGCGGGCTATCCGACAAGTCTCGATCGGTATCCACAATACCCATCCGATTGGAAAAGGACGCAGTCCGGTCGAGACTCGTGTGCTGGCCAACGAACCGGATGAAATGACATCCTAGTGGCATAGCGATGCGAGCAGCTATCTTTCGGAGTTTTCGAGGTGCTATTTCGATCGAGGATCTTCCCGATCCATCTCCTGCAGAACATGCAGCGGTCATCGAGCTTAAAGCATGCGGCATTTGCAGAAGTGACTGGCACGCTTGGATGGGACATGATCCGGACATTAAACTCCCACATGTGCCAGGCCACGAACTCTCGGGAGTAATCGTCTCGGTCGGCAAATCGGTCAGAAATTTCCGGGAGGGGCAGCCAGTGACTGTTCCTTTTTGTTGCGGTTGTGGGACTTGCTTGGAATGCAAACTAGGAAATACTCACATCTGCGATCATCACTCGCAACCGGGCTTTACCCACTGGGGAGGCTTCGCAGATCGAGTTCTCATCCAACAGGCCGATGTGAACCTAGTTGCCTTGCCCGAGGGTATCGACTTTATCAGCGCTGCGAGTCTCGGTTGCCGATTCATCACCGCCTATAGAGCCTTGGTGTCCCAAGCTCGCCTCGAGCAAGGCCAGTGGGTCGCGATCCACGGTTGTGGTGGCGTGGGCCTCTCGGCGATCATGATTGCCAAATCGCTCGGAGCTAAAATCATCGCAGTCGATGTGCAATCGAGCCGACTTGCGTCGGCCAGCGCTCTGGGTGCCCAAGTGACTCTCGATGCAACCAAGGTCGATGTCGTTTCGGCCATCGGCGATATCACCGGTCGAGGTGCAAATGTTTCGCTCGATGCTCTAGGTCATCCTCAGACTTGCTACAACTCGATCGCTTGCTTGGCCAAAAGGGGCCGTCATGTCCAGGTTGGACTCATGCTTGCCGAGCAATCTCGGCCTCAAATACCCATGGCCATGGTCATCGCCAAAGAACTCGAAATCTACGGCAGCCACGGCATGCAACCAACTTACTATCAAGAGATTTTCGAGAAAATCGCGAGCCGAAAACTCGCACCCGATCGCCTCGTTAGCAACCGAGTTGGGCTTGAACAAGGAGCGTTGTTACTTACAGAGTTTGATAAGTTTCCCAACTCGGGAATGACGATTATCGACTTTTCGATATAGTGGATCGATTATCCGATTCGCTCTAGCACTAGGCCAACTTAAACGGCTATATCGCCTCCATGACAAACCAACGCGAATTCACCGAGAGCTGGCTTCAATCCCTGACACTGTGCATCAATCACGAAAAAGCCCGAACCATTCGGCCTTGGATCACGACCATCCAAGTCCTTACGTCCAGCCAGACGCTCCCGGAACAAACAGACGAAGCGATCAAGCTTTGGAATTACGCTCAAGAAAACAAGCTTGGGGGACTCTTAGAACTCATCCCAGCCAATGCCTTGCCATGGCACTTCGAGGACGACGAGGAATTTGTCTTCACTCCTAACCTGGAGCAACTAACCCAGCAGGTCGACGATCCGAAAAGACGGTGGCTTATAAATCTTGGTATTGAAAAATTCGCAATACCAGCTACCGCGCGGGTGACTTCCCAGGACTGGACGACGATGGTTCGCAAACAAGCCATCCGGCGAAGCAAACCGATGAATGTCAACGCCTTTCCCTCTGGCGATGTACTTGAGCTGGACTGCTGGCTCGATTGGTCACCACGGACTTGGACCGTGCGTTTTGCGCAACCCGATTGGATGAGTATCGAGTACGAGTCAGAATTCATCGCACCGCGACCCTCTTTCGAGCTTCTAACCGAACGATTGATCGACGCTCTGGCAAGTGCCAACGAACGATTCAAATCGAAAACGACCGTCGGTCAATTCACCCCTGACTCGACGGCATGGACCAGTTGCATCGCTGAGCTTGCGCAGTGGCACCGCGACGTTTTGCTTGCCGATAGTTACGGGCTGAGTCCTTGGATCCGTCGGACCTGGAACTGTGTCTGGCCGGTGATCTATCGGGAACGCAACCGACTCCGAGGCCCCTGCGATCTAGGGTACCTGCGCAGCGAGCTCAAAGCCTGCTTCGATCACTCTCCGGAACTGTGCGAGTGGATGTTTATCACTGCCCGATTGGCTTGCGAAATCCACCTTGGAAGCGGTCTCGGTACGCACGGAAACTTCGAGGCCTAGACTTTTAGCCCTCGATGTTTTTGACTTCGAAACGGTACTCGTACTTGAAATAGTCTTATTGGGATGTCGTTGACAAAGTGGACAAATACTAGGGTTCCAGCTTCCTTTAAAAGGTGATCGCCCTGAACTGATTCAAGCGTTTTCGAGTACGAGTACGAGCACGATTACCGCGATGCTGAGTACGGGAAAACCGAGCTTCTAGCCGATAAAATACCTGAAGAACCATTTTTATTACCGGTATTCTAAAGTCAGATCGTCCGAAAGGCTATGTTCTTCATTAGAGACTGACCCGATTGCTCCATGTTGCCAAATCATCGAGCATGGCCTGTAAGCGTTCGCGAAGCGTCTTCATGATCGGATCCTCCTCGCCCTTGGGTGCTCGATCGACGGGCACCTCGATCGCCTTATCGATGCGAATGACCACTTCCATCGGCCCATGGATACCTGCTTTATCGGTAAGATCCTCTTCGAGTCGTTCGATGGTTTCGAGGATCCGCGTATCGGTCGTCGGCGAGGAGAGGTACTCGGGTGGATAGGACGCTATCTGCTGGGAAAGATAGATCCGAGAAAGTTGTTGCCATCGGCGTTCCCTCTCCGATTCGGTCAATTCGCCAGTCGTTAGCTCTGGGACGATTTTCATCCTGAGGGCTTTGATGCGAGGGATGATTGGCCCAGCTGCCTGCTTACCCAACCATTGCTGCTCGAGCGGTTCGAGCAGATGATCGACGAGTCGTTGCTGCCGATCGACAAACGCGCCGCTTTGAGGGGCGCCGAGGTATTCGATTTCTTTGAGACTGAGCATCGCATGCGTGATTTTGGCGATCCTCTCGACCAATGGGGCTTGCTTGGTGGCTTCCCAAGTCAATCTCTTTTCGAGCGATTCGAGGGTGGGTCCAATGGCCTTGTTCAGATCCCCATGGAACAGATACTTGATCGCAACCGGATGGATCACGACTTTGCCTGACGAGCTCTCCTTGGCACGACGCTTGGCGGCTGTGCGGGCGATGAATGCCACACCGTCGAGCAGTGGTTGAAGCACATCGTTCGTACGAAAGACGGCACCCTCTGGGAAGACAACCAAGGGCCGATCGGGAAGCGAAAGCGTTTCGACCGCTAAATCCAATGCTTGGCGATCGAGACCCTCGCGATAGACACTGTAAGCTCCCATGGTTCGCAGAGCCCAGCGTTGAAAACGGCTTTGATGAAACAAATGCCAAGAGGCCATCGCATACATGAGCGTGTCGGCAGCGACGGCCACATGGGACAAAACCAATGGATCTGCGTAACGGCAATGGTTTGGAGCTAGCAACACCCCATGGCCTTGCCTGAGTGACTCTCGGAAATGGTCGATCCCTTCGAGCCTGTGCGAAACGATCCCTTCGTATCGCCTTAGGTACCAAGGCACGATATTGAGTTTCAAAACGGTACGAGGTAGCCAGCGGCGTCGATTCGGAGGGATAAACTCGTAGGGTTTTTCGATAATGATGTCTTGCATTCAAACCTCAACTCCAGGAGAAACTTCCAATCATACGCGACCGTTGCCCTCAGGAAGGATCAGCATATCCTCTCGGATGAGAAAGGTGCCAATTCCAAGCGGTTTGAACAATTTGATCGATTTGCCTGTAGCGAGGTTCCCAACCTAAAACTTGCTTGGCCAAGGAGCATTCGGCGACGAGTTCCGCCGGATCTCCAGCGCGTCTTGGACACATCACAGTCGGAATCGGATGACCGCTTGCTTTGCGGCAAGCATTGATCACCTCAAGAACGCTGTTGCCAACACCCGTACCGAGATTGACCTCTAAGACCTTGCTCGACTGGAGTTTTTCCAAAGCAGCCAGATGGGCGGTGGCCAAATCTTCGACATGAATATAATCTCGGATACAAGTTCCATCGGGGGTTGGGTAGTCGCTTCCGAAAACCTGAATCGAATCCCGCTGCCCCAAGGCGACTTGCAAAACCAATGGGATCAGATGCGTTTCGGGAGTGTGATCCTCTCCGATCGAACCGTCGGAGGCCGCACCCGAAGCATTGAAATATCGCAGTGAGGCACCAGCAAATCCATAAGCATGAGCGTAGTCTTTCAAAGCGCGTTCGATCACCAATTTGGTAAAACCATAGGGGTTAATCGGTAGCTGAAGCGTATCCTCGGCGATGGGGATTTTTTCGGGCTGGCCATAGGTGGCCGTTGTGCTCGAGAAAACGAACTTCTTGACACCACATCTTCGCATCGATTCAAAGAGTCCCAAGGTCGCAACGATGTTGTTCTGATAATACTTGGCCGGATCTTGAACCGATTCCCCTACGTAAGCGAATGCTGCAAAGTGCATCACCGCTTCGATCCGCTTTTCTTCAAGCACACGCTCTAGCGATTGACGGTCGAACAAATCGCCGACAATCAGTTGGTCGGACCGAACACTTTGGCGATGCCCCATCGACAAATTGTCGTAAACCCAGACTTCATGTTCGGTTTCATTGAGCAGCTTGACTGTATGCGATCCGATGTATCCAGCACCCCCGACAACCAGTACCCTCATGCAACTCACCCGTTAAGAAAAGAAATATAGACCTACTCGAGTACCCGAAACCACCACCAAGTGTAATCGCTCTGAGCGGTGAGGTATATTGCAGATATGAAAAGCAAACTTAAGAAACTTTCGCTTCAGAACCAAACTGCACCACTGCAGGAAACCAGCTTTGCCGGTTGGTCTGAGCGATTCGTTAGCTATCTGCGGAGCGAATGCCACCTTGCCTCCAA
>JAJTFC010000169.1 GCA_021298315.1 Planctomycetaceae bacterium | reverse complement strand
GGTCGCGATACTGCATGGGAACTCAAATCGATCCTAGGCCCAGAAGAGTACGAAACGAACCCCTTTCCAAAAACTCGCGAAGAGTTGATCGGATTGGATTTGATTGTAATGGCCGCTGATAGCCTCTCTGGAATGAATGAAACCCAGCTCCGATGGATCTCGGATTACATCGCGGAACTCGGTGGAGGGATGATTCTCATCGATAGTGGTCGGGACAAGCCCTTGAGCATCCTCGGAAACAAGGAGGTCGACTGGTTACCCGTATCGTTCATCGAGAATGAAACGGCTCCACTCACGGTCAAGGGGCTAGTTTTGGAACCCTCTGCGATCGAGCAACGCGCGTTTGCATTTGAGCAAGATACTGGTGAGAATCGCAGGCTTTGGGAAGCGTTCCCACCTCCCCGATCGGCTCGACGCGTTCGATCGGCCCCCGGAGCCGAAGTCATGGTCAGTGGGAAGAATGAGAATGAGCAGTATCCTCTGATTGTCAACCGTCGCAGCGGTCAAGGTCGCGTCGTCTACCTCGCCAACGATGAGACGTGGCGATGGCGATACAACGTCGCTGATCTCTATCATCAGCGGTTTTGGAATCAACTTGCCCAGTGGACGATGCAGCCTCCCTATGCGATCGAAAACGACTATGTGGGGCTCGATGCAGGCGACCGAGTCTACGATTTTGGCAAGCCGATCCCGATCCGTGCACGATTGAGGAACGCTCAGCAGGAACCACTGACAGGCGCACGAGCCTTGGCAATCATCGAACAAAATGGTGTTCGGCTCCAGACACTACCATTGGTCGAAGAATCCGAGGGAACCGGTATGTTTTCCGGATTAGCCACTGGGCTGATTTCGGGGCGATATCAAGTCCGATTGGAAGTCCCGGGGATGCCGAGCGAGGCTCTCGATTTGGAAACGGAGTTCTTGGTGCATCCACCGCAAGATCTAGAAATGCAAGTCCTGGCGTCGAATCGACCGCTGCTCGAACAGATCGCCAAGGCAACGGGCGGAAAATACTATGACGAATCGCAAGCCGATCGCGTGAACGAATCCCTCCAGGCCTTGCGAACCGGTAAAATCGAGCAATCTCGGACGTTGTTGTGGCAGAGTTATCCATGGTTCTTAGCCGTGATGACAATGCTTGCTCTCGAATGGTACTTAAGGAAACGAGCAGGGTTCATCTAATGAGTACGACCGTAGCAACTGTCGATCCCGCAAGCCGCAATCTCAGTGGTGCGAATGTCCATCGGCAAGAGATCCAAAATTGGGTGCGTCGATTTGGACTCAGGCAAGCTGGGATCCTCTTCGTCCAAGGTCTTGCGATCGCGATTCTTTGTTTGATCGCTTGCGCTTCGATCATCGTGCTGCTCGATACCCTGCGTTGGATCGACGATCCGACACGTTACGTGCTGAGTCTTGGAATGTATGCTTTGAGCATCGGTGCAGGGCTCTGGTATGGGATTGCTCGATGGTGGCGCAAGGAAGACCCGATCCAATTGGCCAAGCATGTTGAGCACGCAAGTCCTGAACTTAATGAAAGTCTTTTATCGGCTCTGGAACTCGACCAGATACCCGCCGACAAACGTCACTTCAGCCCGGAGTTTCTCTCGGCGATCGAGCGCAACGTCGCTCAGCAACTTCATGGGCTTTCGATCCCCAAGATGCTACCCTGGTCCTTGATTCGATCTGTAGTTTTGGCTGCTCTTGGTGCGATTGCATTCCTGCTGGTTCTGTGTGGCCTGCCGGGAATGGAGATGCCAACGCGATTCGCACGAGCGTTCCTGCCATTCATGGATATTCAGCGTCCTTCGAAGACCAAGATCGTCGTACTGGCACCCTCTCGCGATGGAGCGACAGTCCCTGAGAACCAAAGCGTCTCCTTTGAAATCGAGGTTCAAGGTGAAGAGACTCAGGAAGCTTACATGGAAACGCGTCTGAGCTCAAAAGGACGCTATGCAAAACCTGAGCGGGTTCCCATGACTCTTCTGCAACATCAGCCTTTGAAGTATGCCACGGCTGTGGCTCTCGGCAATGAACCTCTCGAATACCGTTTCGTCACCGGCGATGCGATCAGTTCGTACCGTAAACTGTATACGACCCCACGTCCCAAGGTAACCCAATTCCATCAAACGATCGAGTTCCCAGAGTACACCAAGTTGGCTTCGTCGACTCGATCGAGCGATCGAGGAGACCTGCGGCTTCTTAGTGGTTCGAAGTTAAAGCTCTCCATCGAACCTTCGATGCCGTTGGTTTCGGCTCGATTGACCGTGGATGATTTGGACTCGGGTGAGAAGCGAACTGTACCGATGGAGTATGACTCGGTTTCCAAACGATGGAGTGTCGACTGGCCAGCGGCAAGGGATGCAAGATACCAAGTCAAACTCGCTGCAGATGTCTCTGGAGCAGATGCTCCCATCGAGAACACCTTCAGCCCATTCTATGAGATCGACGTGATCGAGGATCAAGCTCCAAGTGTTTCTTGGATGGTCGGTGAGCAGACTCTCATGGAGGCGATGCCAAGTCCGAATCAGATGTGGATTGTTTCGCCCCATGAACTGGTCAAATTATCGGCGGCCCTGGCTGATGATTTGCCAGGTGCTACGCTACGGCAAGAGATATCGATCAATCGTCAGCCTTACAAGTCGTTGGATTTGCCGAAGGATTTAAGCAAGGCGACGGCTCAGCAAGCAAACTTCCTAAGCGGATTGGTGACCTGGACTCCTTTAGACGCAGTTGCCGATCCTAGTCGATCGACGGCAACTTGGACGTGGGATCTGCTCTCGGAGTCTTTGACTTCTGGCGATGTTGTCACGGTCCGCATGGCGGCAAGCGATTCGGCTGGGCATGTCAGTTACTCCGTCCCGATCCAATTGAGTTTGGCCTCGCAGGATTTTGACCGCAATCGCCATCAAGCTTTGTATTTGCGTTCCGTACTGGGTCCAGAACTTCAGAAGCTTGCGGATTTGGTGCGTACCAAGCGAGTCGACTTGCGACCCAAGATGTTGCAATTGAAGGATCCCAAGCTTGATGCACCGACGCGTCGGAATATCTCGCAAGAGATCGAGGATTTTTCGAATGAGTGGATCAAGATGTCGGATCGCATTCGGGCTCTTGCGACCCAGTTGGTTGGGAAACTGCCTCGTCCATTAGACCAAAGCGAAACAGAGTTCGTAGTGCGTGCAGTTTCCAAATTGCAGCGAGAGCATGCAACTTCGGTGGCATTGGCAGCCAATCTCGACCCATGGACACCCATCGATGTGCCTGGCAAGGGAGAGGTTGTTCCAGATAAGCTTGCACAGTTACTGCAGCAACAGATTGACCGATCCGTCGCGGCCTTTGATGATGCCGAAGGAAGTACGGCAAGGCTTAGTGAAATTTACAGGCAGTTTTTGGGCCATGAATTTCTCACAGCGATGACCAAGGATTTGATGGTGCTCAAGGATCATCAACGCAAGCAGATCGACAAGGCGAACAAACTCGATTTCGCATCGCTTGTAAGGACCCAAACGATTGCCGATCAATACGCCGAAGGGGCCATGCAACTCGGATCCAAGATGGATCCGTACTTATCGCAAAACCTGCGGGATCAGTCCAAGAACTTGATGAGGTTTATTGACCAGACCCGTCAGGAGATTCGCGATCTTGCCCAAGCTGAACCTAGTGACCAAGCCTTGAATCAGCTTCGTCAGCGCATCGAGCGATCCTACAACGAACTCCATGGACAGCACTGGGCCTTTAATTTAGATGGTGGGCTCCTGTGGAACATTTCCGATGTGCGTCGCGATTTGATCGTGCGTGGTTCAGGGGTGGGCAATTCGATGCAACGCAGTCTCGATACTTTGTCCAAGGCAGTGGAATGGGGTAGCGACACGAGCCTCGACAGTGAAGTTCTTGGACGATTGCGATCTGCGACGCTCGATGAACTAACCAAACATACATTGCCAGGTTCAGATCAGATTACCGACCGTCGCGACTTCCATCTTCAACGCAAGCCAGTCGATCCACTATTCCCAAGCGACATGGGACTCGCAAGCCGAGCTTGGTCGACGGTGATGGAGTCTTGGTTGGATCTACCGACCGGTACGCCTGAATGGACAAAAATACGTGACGATCTTAAGTCGATCTTGCAGGCTTACCGCGTGCTCGAATCGGCCCATGAGTTGCAAGATGTGCGACTGGTTCTCGATACACTCCGACGCCAAGAGCAATACGACTGGCAGACCTCCGAGGGTCGTCTGAGTCACCTCCGGCAGTGGGATAGCATGAATCATCGCTTCGACCTGACCCACGCTTGGATGAAGGAAGCTGGTTTTCCGCCTCCGATCGCAGACAAACTCAATGCGATGCGATGGAGTCCTGCGTTTAACGCCGTCAGACAAAAGCTTGATCATCGTCGTTCTGCCAATAACGAAACGATGCTCAATGCGACTCCGGAATTGCAGGAGTTCCTTAATGAGTACGATGACATCCTACGCCAGGCTCAGCCGACGATCGATGCTGCGAGAAAACTCTTAGCCCGTTTTTCGCCAACGGTTTCGCAGCTTGCCCAAGTCGCAGCAGAGAAGACCAAAGAGCTTCAGGACAAGACCAAGAACCCGGAGACTTCGGCTCAGGAAAACGCCAAGCAACAAGAACAAGTTCAGCAAAGCATCGAGCAGTTGCAGGAAGCCCTCGTCGAAATGGCAACCCGGCAAGACATTCTCAATGCGGCCCAATTGCAGGCCGCGAAAGACTCCGACCGAGCCTTGAGCATGGTCGATGCAGTGCAAGAACCCATGGCACAGGCCAACCAGCAATTGCTCGATGTGCAAGAAAATTCGCAGAATACGAACAAGATTGCACAGGCTGCACAGGAGGCGATCCAAAAGCAGCAACAGGCCGCAGAAACTTTCGAGACCATCGCTAGGCACTTTGAACGCGTTGAGGAAGCACTTGCTAATCCACAGCCGAGCAATTTGGCCGCTGCCGAAGCCTCGCGCTCGCAGTTGCAACAGCAACAACCTGAGGCACTCTCGAATCGAGCAAACGAACCGCAGTCGCAAGGGCAAATTGACAAAAACGACTTGCTCTCACAAGCCAAGGATTTGCTGGACAATTACCAAAAGGCCGATCAGCTCAATGAGCTTGCTAAGAACTCCCCTGAGGAGCTACTAAAACTCTTGGAAGCCGAATTGCGTCGAAACGCTCCGATGCAAAAGGAACTGTCCGATATCTCGAAAGAAAACATTCAAGACGCGGCGGCTGAACTCAAAAATGCTTCCCAAAAAGAGGCTAATTTGGGTCAGCAGCTCGAGAATTCCGATACCCAGACTCAGGACGCTAAGGCCCTTCAGGCACAGCAGCTCAAGGCACTCGCTCAAAATGCCGAGAACCTCGCGGCCAACGTACTCAATAAGGCTCAAACGCCGATCCAGCGAATCAATCAGCAAGAGCTTAACAAAGAAGTAGCTGCGATCACCAATTCGCTCTTAACGGCTGCAAGGCAGGCTCAGAGTGCCGACCCGAACGCGTCCCAAAAGTCGCTGCAAGAAAAAACCGATCAACTGACCAAGGAGGTTCAAAAGGCCCAGCAGCAGCTCGGTGCCATGAACCCGAACCTTAACCAATTGGTCGATCAGAACAATTTCAAGGAGGATAAACAAAGGCAAGCTCAATTGACCGAGGCACAGTCGTCTCAGTCCTTGATGCGCGACCATCAAATCCGACAGACCAAGGATATGACCCGTCGACGTGAACAAGTCGCAGGTCAATTGACCAAAGAGTCTGAGAACCGAGATAGGGAGTTGCAGCAAAAGAATGCCGAGAGGGCAAAAGCGATGGAAGCACTCCAAAAGAAACCAGACGATGCGGGCTTGCAGGCTCAAATGGATCAAAAAACCCGCGAGGTTTTCCAAGCGATGCAGCGAGCAAACTCGGCTAAACAACTCGCCCAAGCCGCCCAGGAGATCGCAAATAACGCTAAGCAGATGGAGCAACGGGCCGAACAAGCCCAGAGAGCCAACCTCGATTCACCCAATCCCATGGCCGCTTTGGCTCGCGAGCAAATCAGCAACGCCAAAGAACAACTCGATCAACTCCAAAACCAACTGCAAGCGCTTCAAGGCCAAGTCAATCAGCCTCCGCAGCGTTCTCCCTCGGCAGAAGCCTTGGCGCAAGGGGAACCAACCCAGCAAAACGTCGAAGGAACTGTCGATCAGGTGGCCGAGCAATTGGCCCGCAGCGCAAGGCACGAAGAGAGGCTCAACAACCAAAAAGGTAGCGAGCAACTCAATCAGCAAGCCAAGCAGGTCGAACAGAAGGTGAAGGGGGATGTCGATCGAGCTTCCGAGCAAATCGATCGAGCTGCCCAGCAAGCCAAGGAACAGTTGAACAATCAGCTTCAGCAAGCCCGCCAAAACGGTTCGCCGCAACCCCAGCGAGCTCCAAACGCCGAGGCTCCGATGGCGGCACTGAGCCAAGCCCAACAGAGTTTAGCTCAGCAAGCGGATCAACTTGCTGCGCTAGATGCGGCGACCAATCAGGAGAACAACCAACCGCAAGGGAACCTGCCTCAAGGCAACCAACCGCAAGGCAACCTACCGCAAGG
>JAJTFC010000051.1 GCA_021298315.1 Planctomycetaceae bacterium | reverse complement strand
CCGTGCTGCCGAGCAAGCCGGAGCCGGTGAAGTTCAAGGTTACGCACCCAATGACACGATTCGCAATGCCCGCACCGGTGAGATTCTAAATCCGATCCTCACCGGTCGACCAAGAGATTTTGAAACTTGGCTCGATAGCCAGAAAATCAAAGATGTCGATGTGCTGCTGGCCCTGCAAAAGAAGGGTGTCCCCTACGTCGAAGTCAATGGCTCGGATCTAGCTAGGGCCTCTGTGCAAATTTCAAAGAACGGCGGGTATCAAGTCGGTTTCAATATGAAAACTGCCGGTGCTGAAAAGATGCTCAAGATGACCATCGCCAATCAGCCCGATGCGATTACCGGTTTCAAACGCCGCATGGCGATCTTGCTCGATGGTATTGTTCTCTCAGCACCGAGTCTTAACAGCCCCATCCGAGCCGAAGGCCAGATTGAAGGGAACTTCAATCTCAAAGATGTTGAGTTCCTAGTACAGATTCTCAACTCTGGATCACTTCCCGGAGCCATCAGCAAACAGCCCATCAGCGAGAATGTTGTTGGAGCGACGATGGGTGCCGACGCGATTGCCAAGGGCAAACTCGCCAGCGGACTTGGACTCCTGACGACGATCCTTTGCGTGTTGGCTTACTACCGTTTCTCAGGTTTCATCGCAACGATCGCTCTGCTGTTGAACTTGGCGATGATTCTCGCGAGCATGATGCTCTTCCGCCAACCGTTGACCCTGGCAGGCCTTGCAGGTCTGGTGCTCTCGGTCGGTATGAGTGTCGATGCGAACGTCTTGGTTTTCGAACGGATCCGCGAGGAAAGGCAAAAGAATGCCACAACTCGAATGGCCATCCGAAACGGCTTTGATCGAGCTTGGACAACCATCTTCGACTCCAACCTTACGACCCTCATCAGCGCAGCGGTTCTCTACTACGTTGGAACCGAGCAGGTCAAGGGTTTTGCGATAACACTGATCATCGGCCTGGCGATCAGCATGTTCACGTCGGTCTTTTTTGCTCACACTTTGTTTGAAATCGCGGAACGCTGGGGATTCGCTCAACTGGGGATGTCCGATTGGGTGAACTCGGCAAAACGATCCTTTTTTGGACTCGGTGACATCGACTTCCTCAAATACCGGAATATGGCCTACGCCGTCTCAGCAGTTTTGATCGGCATCGGACTTATCGCGACATTTCTCCGAGGTCGTGAATTTTTAGATATCGATTTCAACGGGGGAACCTCGGTGGTCTTTTCGCTGGACAAATCGATGGAACCAGATCGGGTTCGCGAGATTGCCCAGAAAGCTTTCGATGCCGATGAGAATGGACTACCGATCCAAACGACCTTGACCAACGTCGAGATGAGGGATTTCCAAAAGAATTCGGTCTACAAACTCGACGTTTCGCTTAAGGACGAGGCACAAGTTCGCGATCGATTGCTCAAGGGCTTTAGCGGAGCAAACGGTGCGAAACTGGTTACCTACGACATGAAATCTCAAATCGTCGGCAAGAGCCAATCGGGACTTAGGCCTGCGAATCGAACCTTCTTGGTGGCTTATCAGGATCCAAACGCTCCTGCTCCAACGGCGGCCCAAGAGCCAGCCCCAACGGCTGCGGATCAATCAGCAACAGCCACACCGGCAACAACCGAGCCATCGGTGGCTTCTGCTACGCCGACCCTTACGCCCG
Source organism: Planctomycetaceae bacterium (assembly GCA_021298315.1). Taxonomy (GTDB): domain Bacteria; phylum Planctomycetota; class Planctomycetia; order Pirellulales; family Pirellulaceae; genus JBKCUI01. Next base: position 52,799 of record JAJTFC010000051.1, on the reverse strand, counting down.
AAGCAACCACTGCGGCGACATTGAGCTTTGTCGATACGATTGGATCCTCACCTGCACGTCTAAACGCTTCCCAAGTGATCGAGACCTTGGTTGCAGCGGCCCAGGCCGCTGGCAGAAACTTGATCGACTCCCAAATCGAACTCGAACCTGCTTCGGCGACGAATTGGACGCGAAGCAGTGACCTTGGGTTCTCCGATTGGAACATCAAGCTCCCCTACGATGAAGCCACTACTGCAACCGTGCTCCAGCGGATGCGAGAGGCGATTCAGACCAAGCCTGTCTTCCAGTCCTTCAGCAAGATCGAAGGACGCGTCGCGGGTGAGATGCAGCAAAAAGCTCTCTTGGGTCTTTTGCTAAGCTTGCTCTTTATCACGATTTACATTTGGTTCCGGTTTAACAAAGTCTCCTACGGCTTAGCGGCGGTGATCGCGCTCTTGCACGACGTGCTCATCACGATCGGCATCTTGGCCGTGAGCCACTGGCTCTTTAGGCCATTGGGCTTCTTGCTGATCGATGACTTTAAGATTTCCTTGACGATCGTGGCTGCGATTTTGACGATCATCGGTTATTCGCTCAACGATACGATCGTTGTGTTTGACCGGATTCGGGAGGTCAAGGGCAAGAGCCCGAACCTGACCGAGAAAATGATCAACACTTCGGTCACACAGACCCTTAGCCGTACGTTGCTGACATCCTCGACAACCATCGTGGCGATTTTGCTGATGTACATTTGGGGTGGTGAAGGGATCCATGGATTTGCCTTCTGTCTTTTGGTCGGCATCGTCGTTGGAACTTTTAGTTCTATTTTCGTCGCCTCTCCAATCCTGCTTTGGCTTGCTAAACGCGAACAAGCCGCTCGTGCCGCTTCGAAAGTTACTTCATAATGCACGCATACCGCACGCATTCTTGTGGCCAGTTACGTTCGAATCACGTAGGTTCGAACGTAAAACTCTCCGGGTGGGTTTTTCGAAAACGAGATCACGGCAACCTGCTCTTTGTGGATCTGAGGGATCACTACGGGATCACCCAAGTTGTCGTCAATCGTGAGTCTCAAGCGTTTAAGCTGATCGAGGGTGTGAAGCTCGAGTCGGTCATTTGCATCGAGGGGGTTGTCGATAGCCGAGGTACCGACCGGGTCAATCCCGAGCTCTCGACCGGTGAGATCGAGGTCAAGGCATCGAGCGTTGTGTTGCTTTCAGAGGCAGCAGAAGTACCCTTTCCAATCTTTGGAAATACCGAGTACCCCGAAGATATACGGCTGCGGAATCGTTTCTTGGATCTGCGACGGGAAAAGTTGCACGCGAACATTGTTTTGCGAAGCCAAGTGATTGCAAGCTTGCGTCGTCGGATGATCGAATCTGGCTTCACGGAGTTCCAAACACCGATCCTCACCGCATCGAGTCCTGAAGGTGCGCGCGACTTCTTGGTTCCTTCACGGGTTCATCACGGCAAGTTCTACGCGCTGCCCCAAGCCCCTCAGATGTTTAAGCAGTTGCTTATGGTCGCGGGCTTTGACCGTTACTTTCAGATCGCACCTTGTTTTCGCGATGAGGATGCTCGGGCGGATCGCTCGCCAGGTGAGTTCTATCAACTCGACTTTGAGATGAGCTTTGTCACCCAGGACGATGTGTTCGCTGCGATCGAACCGGTCTTATCAGGGGTGTTCGATGAATTCTCTCGCGGTCGGAGTGTGACGGCACCTCCGTTCCCGAGGATTACTTACAAAGATGCGATGCTCAAGTATGGGTCGGACAAACCGGACTTGAGAAATCCGATTGAGATTGTCGATGTCACCGAGATCTTCAAGGATGGTCCCTTTGCGGTCTTCGCCAAGTCGATCGAAGCCGGTGGAGTGGTTCGAGCCATACGAGCACCCGAGGCTGGCACCAAGCCTCGCAGTTTCTTTGATTCTGCCAACCAGTGGTCCAAGGACGAGGGGTTTGCTGGACTGGCCTACATCAATTTCAAAAACGGTGACGGTGGCGGGATTGCTAAGAATATTGGTCCAGACCGGGTCGCTCAGTTGGTCGCTAAGTTAGGGCTTGGGCCCAATGATGGAGTATTTTTCGCTTGCGACAAACCAGCCACGGCAGCCAAGCTTGCTGGGCTCGTGCGCATGCGGGTTGGAAACGAACTGGGGCTCATCGAACAGAATGCGTTTAAGTTTTGTTGGATCGTTGATTTCCCAATGTACGAGTGGGATGAGATCGAGCAGCGAGTGATCTTTAGCCACAATCCGTTCTCGATGCCGCAAGGAGAGATGGAGGCTTTGGAGACCAAAGATCCGCTCGATATCCTGGCTTATCAGTACGACATTGTGTGCAATGGAATCGAGTTGTCATCCGGGGCGATTCGCAATCACAAGCCTGAGATCATGTACAAGGCATTTGAGATCGCCGGTTACGATCGCTCGGTGGTCGACGAGCAGTTCAAGGGGATGATCAATGCGTTCAAGTATGGAGCGCCTCCGCACGGTGGTTCGGCACCTGGGGTCGACCGGATTGTGATGCTTTTGGCAGACGAGCCTAATATTCGGGAGGTGATTCTATTCCCGATGAATCAGAAGGCCGAAGACTTGATGATGGGAGCTCCATCGTACGTCTCGGAAAAGCAGCTTCGAGAACTACGCATCGCCATCGTCGGCGATCCGCATAAGACCAGTTAGATCCTAGTATCTTCCGATATCTACCATCTCAGAGGAATAGTACGGTTAAGCTCTTTTTTAGAACTTTGTACGTTCCGAACGCATTGTAGAACGTTTACTCGTGGCTCTGAAGATCCTTGAGAAGCTAGCTCGCAGTGTGGGTTGAACTGATCACCCAGGAAGAGAATCGACTCAAGCAGACGTGGTATGCGTACGCCAAGAGGACAAGAAGAACCAACGAAAGATCGAGATTCTCCAATCTGCCCAAGGTATCGGGCAACACGATGTGCAAGCGATTCATCATGGAAGGGCGTGGCAACGTTAGAGCGATCTTGTATATGGCCACACTTGTCGCTATCCGGCACAACGAGAAGATTAAGGCCTACTACGCACATCTTAAATCGTTCGTCTGTTTCACCCTGCGCCATCATTGGAATAGTTTTGCGCGCAATGAACAGATGATTTTCCGAGCCTATGCCTAAAAAATCCCGGGGGTTCGGGGGCAGAGCCCCTGAGGAGCATGGGCTCTACGCGTGCTGGACACAGCGGTTGTTCAAAATCTTTTTTGAACAAATTTACCCCTGATTTAAAGACCGTTGCTACTCAGTGAAACGGTACTCGTACTCGAAGGGTCGTATTGGGATGTCGTTGACATGCGGCCCAAATACTGGGGTTCCAGCTTCCTTGAAAAGGCGATCGCCTTGAATCGATTCAGGCGTTTCGAGTACGAGTACCGCGAAGCTGAGTACGAAAAAGCCGAGCTTTCACCCACTAAAACACCCGAACAACCAGGAATTCGAAAGAACGCTTGAAGGATCTAGCCATGTACATAACCGCGTGGTTGCATTTGCATGACGCCACCCTTGCTGCGAGACCACAGTCCAGTGCGGCTCACAAAAGTGCCTATGACCGTTAAAGGCACTCCGTCGATAGACTTTGGCAGAAGATCGATCCGACTCGGATCGACCGCCATGAGCAATTCAAAATCTTCTCCATCGCCGATGGCATGCTCTAATGCCGTATGACCCGTAGTCTTGGATCTCTCGACGGCAGCATCGCTGATGGGTATTAGATCTAGATCCACTTCGGCACCGCATCGACTCGCGACGGTCATATTCAAAAGATCAACCCCAAGCCCATCACTGATGTCCGTTGCGGCTTGAACGATCCCCAGTGGATGCAGAGCCTTGGCCAGATGAAGCCTTGGCTCGAACTCCAAGTGCTTGCCCAAGAGGCTACCACCTAAACGACCGCTTACGACGATCTTGTCTCCAGGATTGGCACCGCTACGAAGCCAACATCCGGCCTGTGAGGCAGTTCCTACGGCTGTTAGATGAACGACCAAGGGACCATCCCAGACATTGGTGTCTCCACCTCCGATGGCGACATTGTATTTTTCGCAAGCTTGACAGACACCTTCGTAGATTTCTGCACCGATCAGATCGGCTGACTTGCGGGGCAAACACAGGGATAGAAATACGGCCACCGGGCTTGCTGCCATGCTTGCTAGGTCACTTAGGTTCACGCCGACAAGCTTTCTGCCAACAGCTTGGGGGCCACACTCATCGAGTATAAAGTGGGTTCCTTCGCATAGCGAATCGGTGGTTACGACCCAGTCGGAGCCGTCCGAGGCTATCAGAGCGCAATCGTCTCCGATGCCGAGTTTGACTTTGGGCAAGCGCATCGCGCGCTGCTTGGCCCAAGCAATAAAACCGTGTTCCATGAGAATCAGACCCCGGCAGTTTGCGAGCGGGCACAACGTTCGTCCAGTTGCCTACAAGTCCCCGCGATGCCGGCAGCATCGATTCCGATTTCAGCAAGAAGTTCGTTGCGTTCCCCGTGCTCGATGAAGCGGTCGGGGATCCCAAGGATTCTTAAGATCCGAGTGTCCCAACCGTGATGACAAGCGGCTTCTAAAACAGCCGATCCAAAACCACCGGCCAGGGCTCCTTCCTCAACGGTCACGACGAATCGGGATTCTTCGAAGACCTTCGAGAGCATCTGGATATCCAACGGGCGGATGAACCGAGCATTGACGACCGAAACATCGAGTCCTTCGGTACTGAGCATATCGGCTGCCGCAAGGGCTTGCTGGAGCATCGCTCCGATGGCGATGATCGTCCCGTCGCGACCGATGCGGATCGTTTCGGATTTACCGAGTTCGATCGGCCGCTTAGGCCTATCAAACGCCAGAGCGCTGGTCTTTGGATACCGGATCGAAGTAGGGCCGGGTTGATTGAGAGCAAACTCGAGCATCGGTTCGACTTCGGTCGAATCCCCGGGAGCCATCATGACGATGTTGGGGAAGACGCGTGTGTATCCGATGTCGAACAGACCGTGGTGGGTCGGACCGTCTGGGCCAGTTAGACCTGCGCGATCCATCATCAGGACAACAGGCAGGTTCTGAAGTGCGACTTCCTGAAAGATCTGATCGTAGGATCTTTGCATGAACGTGCTATAGATGGTGACAATCGGACGAAGACCGACTTTGGCTTGTCCGGCAGCGAACGCCACCGCATGCGACTCGCAGATTCCAACGTCAAAGAATCGCTCTGGAAATTCGTCTCGAACTGGTTCGAGTTTGTTCCCTTGGCACATCGCGGCAGTCATCACCGTGACCTTGTTGTTGCGTCGCATTTGGCTTGCGATCGCATCGCGTGCATAGTTGGTAAAGGCCGGTTTCTCACCGATCGTTAGAACCTTTGGCGCACCGTCCTCGTCTTCGAAAGCCGGAGGTGTGTGAAAATAAACCGGATCGTCTTCGGCAGGCTTGTACCCCCTGCCCTTCTCAGTAACGACATGCAGGAGGATTGGACCTTGCTGGTCCTTGATCATTTCGAGGTATTTTCGCAAAAGACGTATATCGTGTCCATCGATAGGCCCGATGTACTTGAACCCAAACTCTTCGAAGAGCATGCCTCCGACCATACCGGCCTTGACCCCCTCTTTGACTTGGGCCAAAAGTTTCTCTGTAGGATCTCCCAAAACTGGAACCTTGTTGAGGATCTTGGTAACCTCTTGTTTGAGCCCAGTGTAGAACGGGTTGGTGCGCAATCGATCGAGGTAATTGGCCAGTGCTCCAACGCGCGGGCAGATCGACATCTTGTTGTCATTCAGGACAACGATGAGATCTTTGTTGAGTTCTCCTGCGTTATTCATCGCTTCGAAAACGATCCCTGAGGGGAGCGCTCCATCGCCGATAACGGCGATGCTTTTGCGACGCTTTTGATCCATCAGATCATCACCGGACTTGAGCCCTAAAGCTGTCGAGACGCTACAACCGGCATGGCCCGTCATGAACAGATCATAGGGGCTTTCGATCGGGTTGGGATAGCCCATGAGTCCGCCTCGTTCCCGGATCGTTCGGAACTCCTTGTAACGTCCCGTGACCAACTTGTGAGGGTAAATTTGGTGGCCGGTGTCCCAGATCAAGCGATCGTATTTGAAGTCGAAAACGCTGTGGAGCGCCAAGCACAGTTCGACCACACCCAGGTTGGAAGCAAAGTGTGCCGTTCGGGTAGCAAGCAAGTTGCAAAGGACATCCCGAATTTCGAGGGCCATTTGATCGAGTTGCTCGACACTCATCGATCGCAGCGGATCTGCGGACTGCAATTGAGAAAGAAGAGGGTGCGACGCCATCAACTATGCCTTTCCAAGATATACTTCGCGATCTGCCGAAGGCCCTCGGCTTGATGATTAAAGGGTTCCAGGGCGGCCAAGGACTCTGCGACCCAGCGATTGGCCATCTGTCGGCTCTCGGTAATACCATAGACGCCAGGAAAGGTTAGTTTACCACGCGCGGCGTCTTTGCCAGTCGCCTTACCAGTTTTCTCACGGGTTGACTCGACGTCCAGAAGGTCGTCGACGATTTGGAAGGCAATTCCGATCCCGCGACCGTATTTAGCCAGCGCAGTCCGACATTCTGGCGTAGCATTCGCGGCGATAGCTCCCAAAATGACGGACGCTTCGATCATTGCCCCGGTTTTCCTGCGATGAATCGAGTCGAGCCTTTTTTCGGGGGGCTCTTCGATGCCATTGGGCTCGTCGCATTGCATTTGGGACCTGTTTTCTTCCAACAGATCGTCCATTTGGCCGCCGACCATCCCGCGGATGCCGGCTGCCCAAGCAAGCACTTGGCAGCTTTCCACCAGAGCGGGTGGCTCAAGCCGACCACCAAGGATCGACTCGAAAGCCATCGGTTGGAGTGCATCCCCGGCTAAAATCGCAGTGGCTTCGTCGAACTGGCGATGGCAAGTTGGCCGTCCGCGGCGCAGGTCGTCATCATCCATCGCGGGCAGATCGTCATGGATCAGAGAGTAACAATGGATCATTTCCAGAGCGCAGGCATTTCCCAGGGCCTGTTCGAGGTTGGCTCCTAGGGTTTCGCATGCTAACAGGCACAGCACAGGCCGCAACCGTTTGCCTGGGGCCAGCAGAGAATATTCGAGTGCATCGGCCAACCGCTTGGGAGATTCTTGAGCGAACCGATCCAAGCGTAGCCTCAGTTGGGAGTAAGGTTCTGAAATGATGACGTTCCTGCAAGGTGCGTGGCTACCAAATAACCTCATTGGGATTGTAGCTTAACACACGCATCCGAAAAGTAATGGAAGGGTTGTCCCTTGAGAGTTGTCCGCGGGCTGGATTCTTACCAAAATCCCTATAATCGCCCCTTCCTAACTTATCCTTACTTCCTTCGAGAAAGGCTCCAAAAGGTTCGATATCGTCATGGTTCGGAGAGCGTTAGATTGGTTGGTTTCGTTCAAAATAATTGCTCGTAGCGGTGTCTTTGAGCCGGAACCCTAATACAATCCAGGGGTTGGACAGCAATTAACAGTCGCTGAACATTCGATTTTTTGGCCGAGTTCAAAACGAGTCATATCAAGGGTTTTCTGTCATGAAACGAACGATTTGCAGTTATTTTGGGATAATGTTGTTCGTCTCGGGCTTACTCGTCTCTAACCAATCTACCCTCTACGGTCAGTTTCAAGGTAGCACGGGTGGGTTCGGTGGCGGATCCTTTGGAGGAACCGGCGGACTTGGAAACCTTGGCGGTGGCGGGTTTGGCGGAACTGGCGGATTGGGTGGATTGGGCGGTAGCACCGGTGGCTTCGGCGGATCAACTGGTGGCTTTGGTGGAACTGGTGGTATCGGCGGTGGCGGCATTGGTGGAACCACCGGAGGCAGCATGGGAGGTTCGACGACCAATTTTCCAGGGACCTTTGGAGGCCCCGGTGTTACGGGACAGAATGTTATCGGCAATTTGAACACTCGACCAATCACTGCCACTAGCGGAATGGGATCATCGCAATTCGGAGTGGGTGCCAGTGGTGGCAATGCCTTCGGAGCCAACGCCTTTGGAAGTAGCAACACAGGCGGATTCGGAGGCGGCCTCGGTGGTGGATTAGGCGGAGGCCTAGGTGGACTCGGAGGCGGTTTAGGCGGAGGGCTCGGCGGCCTTGGAGGAGTCGGAGGGCTCGGGGGGCTAAACAATCGCAACCGGATGGGAGCAACCGGACAGACCGGTGGGCAACAAGGACGCAAACCGATCCGAGCAACGGTGCGTCCGGATTTTAAACTCACCCCCGGTTCGATTCCATCAGTCAGCACACGTCTTCAAGATCGCATGTCCCGTTCACCGGTTCAAGACCGCATGCGTGGGGTGAACGTAGCTTTAAGCGGAGGTGAGATTACGCTTCGCGGCACGGTGGCTACCGACGCAGACAAGCGACTCATGGAACGGATGATGCTTTTAGAACCCGGAGTCAATTCGGTTAAAAACGAGTTGGTAGTCCAGGGCTCTGCATCGGCATCTGAACCGGTTGAGTCGGTTGAGGCTGTGCGGAATTAGTCGGATTGGTTGCCCCTTGAGGCATCCCAGGAACGATTAATGAAGGGCTCAGGCCGGTTGTAGGCATGTGGAATAGTGGCAAGGGGCCTGCATTGAGGGCTTGGCCCATCTCGATTCCGTTTGCTGATCGATCCAGGGTGGCAGGCCCGAGTGTCATCGGCTGACTCGTACTGGTATTGGTCTGCATCATTTGAGCCGGAGCAACGTTCGACTCCATCGGCATAGTGCCTACCGAGGGCGCCAAACTCCCCGCAGTGGGAATCTGACCGTTACGTGCTTTTTCGATAAGTTCATTGGCTTGCTCGGGAGTCAGCAACGGTTGGACCCGTGCCGCCGAACGAATGGGCATTTGAATAGTCGTGGTCTTAGGGCGACCCTCTAAGGATTCATGATTAAGCGAAAGATCGCTAGAAGCTAACTGCTGAGTTTTCGAACCCCCGGGAGCGATTCCACTGGGCATGACTGCCGCAGCTTGTATCACCTGACCGTCTTGCCCATCTTCGCTCCAACCCGGGAGCAAGAGAGTTGCGGCATTTCCGCGAATGACTTTGCCATCTTTGGATTTGAATGTCGGGATGAGCATAATCTTTTTCTTCGCTCCAGGTGCAGCATCCCAGGGAACCCAAATACTGTAGGAAGCACCCAGATCGCTCTCTGAAAAGTGGGTGGTGAATTGCTCGTCGGTGAATCGGTATCGCTTATCGGCCTGATCCATACCTTGGGAAGCAAGAGCAGCCCCAGGGTGGCTCGAGTGCGTATCATCAAAGCCATAGACCATCAGCTCGCCATCGACTGGAATCGCTTGCGATTTCTCATTGTAGAAATAGATACGTCCACCAAAGCCTCTTGCAGGAGGCTTGCCCGGCACCGAAATGATGTCGTGGGTCCAAGTGACATTCATGCTTTGAGGGATCTGATATTCTTTCTTCTTAAACCAAGACTTCTTTTCACTCTCTTTGGCCGCTTTTCCCTTGGCCTTCGTTTCCATCATGCTTGCGCATCCGGTCGATAGAAACAAGCTCAGTAAAGTGATCAGGACTTTCAAAGCGTTTCGTTCAAGTAGCATGGGATTGATCTCTTAGGTTAGTTTTTGTCTGCAGCGCGGAAGTCAAGAGACTAGGGTTTGCGTACCGGTTGTCCGTTGTAGGGTGCCGGAGCCACAGCCACAGGTTGCACAACCGCTGGCTGTACAGGCGTTTCACTCTTTAGAAGCGACCGCTGAGGAATGCGACTGGAACTGTTGACCGGCGTTTGACCTTGGATAATCGCACCTTCTGGAATCCCCTCGATGATGATCTCACCGTTTGGGCTGGGAACCACTTGGTTGGGATATGCTGAGTTCGGATAGGATGGATTCGGATAGCTTGAACCAGGTGCAGGTTGGTAGCCTGGAGCATACCCCGGATTCGCAGGAATCATGGTTGCAGGTGTCTCGACCGTTGGGGTCAAATAAGTCGGCTCCTGCGCTACTGGCGATCCTGGGTTTCCTACATCTCCAGTTGGATTGGTATCCGGATAGATCACTGGGCTCGATGCAGGCCCCCACAGACCATTGCCTTCGGAAAGCCCTACATCGCCGTAGATATTAAGAATATCGGCCAAGCACCAACTCATCCGCGACGACTCGACTTGCTTGATCATATCGAGTTTGTTGGGATCATTGTAGTTGATCACTCGGGGGGTCATCACGACGAGCAGTTCGCTCCGTTTCTCGACCTCGGAGTCGAATCGGAACAACCAACCGGCCAACGGGATATCTGCTAGGAATGGAATCCGTCGAGACTGAGTGGCTCGTTGCTTAGTGATCAAACCGCCCAGAATGACAGTCTGACCGTCGTAGGCCGTAACGCGAGTTTGAGCGAGCGTTTGATTGAAGATCGGTGCTTCGATCGCCTGTGGCTGACCGGTGGTGATGTCCGTCTGGAAACCGATGGGAATTCCGCCGTTTGGATCAATATTCGACCTGCTTACGGCCACGATCATGTTGATCAAACCATCTTGATTCGTCCGGGGTTGGATCTGCATCGTAAGACCTGTGTTGACGTACTGAACCCCCGTGGAGACCCCGTTAATACCGTTGGTCGTTCCCGTGAGCGTAGGAACCGACTGACCTACGTTGACCACGGAAATATTATTATCGATGGTCATGAGGCTCGGTCGTGACAGGATCTGCACACGATTGGCGTCCTGCAGCATACGGAAAAGCAATCCTACCGACTCACTGCTTGCGGCCAGCACCAATCCTCCATATCCTAAATCCGAACTGGCTCGCCCCATCGAGAAACTCGACATGCCTTGCCCGGCGACGTTCTGAGGTCTTCGCTGAGGCGAATTCGGGGCAAATGTATTCGTAAGGTTAAATGGTGGGCTCGTTAGGGTCCCCCCAGTGGCGCTATTGCGATCAAACAGAAGAGAATCCTGAAGTCCCAGTTCAGTCCCGAGTTCGAACTGATCGTTGAGTGTCACCTCCGCGATGAGTATCTCGACGGCGATCATCGGCTGCTGACGATCAAGCCTCTCGATGACTTGCTTGATCTGCTGCATATACCGAGGCGTTGCACTGATGATCAAACTGTTAGTCGACGGCTCCGAGACGACGAAGACTTCGCGGTCGATCCGCTCAAAAAGACTGATCGCCTGTCCAGTAACCAACTGCTGCGTGATGACTGTCCGCTGATTAGTAAGCAAGGTGTTGAGCGCATTGAACACATCAATCGCATTGGCATTTCGAAGCCATACGACCTCATTGTTTCTCTGCTGACCACCGGTTTCGTCGAGTCGATATAGCAAGGCTTCGATCACCTCTAGATCCGTAGGAGCACCCGAAGCAATGATGCTGTTGGTTCGCGTGTCGACAGAGATTCTAAGCTGAACGAGCGAATTTTCACCACCACCGGTCAATGCGGCCAAGTTCTGCAAACCCAATGCGCTAAAAGGGTTGACCGTATTGGTATTGGTTCCCGCCGTGGCCGGCAACCCAAATATCTGCTGCAAGGTGTTTGCAAGGCTCGTCGCATCCCCATTAACCACTGGATACACCTTGATCCTCGCGTCAGCACTTGGAAGCTGATCGAGCTGTTCGATGAGAGCTTGAATCAAAGGCATACTCTTGGACGGTGCGCGTACCACCAAGGCGTTGATGTTCGGATTGCTGGTGATCGTAACACCTGCGAGAATCCCCGAATTGACTGGCTGGCCGTCGCGAGGGACAACCATCAAGCGACTACTTGGCGCCCGAACACTGCTAGCCCCACCGGTTTGCTGAGGCTGCGGCTGTTGTGGCTGACCAGGTGTTTGAGCAGTCGGTGCCGCAGTACCGGTGATGGCCGACTGCAAGATAGGTTGAAGCTCCGAGGCGACGGCATTCTTGATCGGAAACACTTTGATCTCATTCTCCGCCGGTGTCGACTCAACGTCGATCTCTAAAATCAACTTGGCTACCTCGGCAATATCCCGAGGCGAGGCTTGCACAATCAGCGAGTTGGTTCGATAGTCCGCAACGACCTTAATCCGTGTTCCGATCGTCAAAGCCGAAGTGTTCGCGGGTGCAGCTTGGCCCGGCACTGTCTCGCTAAAGAAGTTTCTTACTAGGGTCTCGGCATCGACTGCCGAGGAGTTCACCAACCGGAATACACGCAACTGATTGTTCGGATCCAACGGTTGATCGAGCTTGACGATCAACTCCTTGATCGCAGTGAGAGCCTCAGGCCGCCCAATGAGCAACAACGAATTGGGCTGTCCCAATGCGTAAAGGCTGATTTGTCCCTGACGCGGTGTGAAGACCTTGTCGTTAAGATCCCTCAAAATTGGTTCGAGGGCCACTCCATTGACATGCTTGAGCGGATAGATCTCGATCTCTGGTGTCGTCTCAGCACTCTGCTTTTTGATCTGCTCGATGACCTCTAAGACGCGCTGAACGTCTCGACGACCACCCTTAACAATCACGATCCCCATTTCGGGAACGAACGAAATATCAACATCACCAATGAGGCCCGTTCCGCTGCCCATCGAATCGGGAGAACCAATGGCCATCCCAGGTGCATTGTCGTCGTCTTGATTGGCTGGAACTTGGCCAGTGACCTGGTCGTCCTGAGAGGGTTGCTGGAACGACGCGAGCCGAACCAATCGCAACGCTGTTTCAATCCGTTCGGGACTCGCTGGATTGATCGGAACAATCTGCGTCGGACGCTGTGGATCGGCTTGGGCAAAATCCACCGCAGTTACAATTTGCGACCATGCGAACACATCCTTTGGACTACCCTGCATGCGAACTGTATCCGTGCGACGATCGACCGTCATGACCTCCCGAGGTCCAGCATCGGTCAGCATTTGCAGTTGGGCAAGCTCGCCGTTGTTGGTCGTCGAAACCGATAGACGCGGCCCTGCAATTCTCATTACCGCATCTTCGAGTTCTCGCCAACTAACTCGCTGAAGCTTGTACTCTCGCGCTTGAACTGTATTCGAAAGGACTCGGCCCGATACGTCAGAGGCTACCGGGCTAAGTTGCTTGGTGATCGCGGCAAGACTCGAAGCAATCTGCTGCTGGGTCGCCTCAGGTGCCAATACCATCAATCGACCTGTCTCAGGTTCGGTCGTGATCCGGACTCGCTTGTCGGCACCGAATTGCCCTTGCAATTGGGCGACAACATACGCGACATACTCGGTCGGCAATGCATAAATTTGAATCCTCGCATCGGCCGAGTTGGCCGCATTGACCTGGTTGGCAGTTGGACTCTGAACAACCGGTGTTCCCCTTTGGCTACTGGGCGGCAAAGTCAACGGACGAGGCGAATTTGGCCCCTGAGCCGCCAAAGGGTCGATGCCCGATTTGCGGAACCATGAGTGAGCCCGGGTTGACTTGTGTTTGGTTTGCTCAAAGTGGCTGAACTGCTGGAAGTTATTTTGATTTTGGCTCTTCACGCTTAACATTCCTTTTGATACCGATGGCTCCGGGCTCCTGGCGAGAGGCCCTGTCTCATCGGAACAATCGGAACATTCCGCAACCTTTCTTCAGTCAAACAACTCAACCTGAACGGCAAACTCTAACATTTAGCTTTTGTAATATTGCCGCCCTAGGGGTGGGTTGCACAAGCTAGCAATTTCGCGATACTACGACGGTTTCCAGGATCTTTGCAAGCTTTCCCAGGAAACACATCTATGGACGATAAGATCGCCTGCGAGGGGATCACGTTTGATGACGTTCTGATTCAGCCCCGCTACAGTGACATTCTTCCGTCGCAAGTCGACGTCTCGACACAACTTACGGCAAGAATCAAGCTCGAGATTCCTCTGCTTTCCTCTCCGATGGATACCGTAACCGAGAGCGAAATGGCCATCGCGCTGGCTAAGGTAGGAGGGCTCGGGATTATCCACAAGAATATGGATATCGCCTCCCAAGCCGCCGAGGTCACCAAAGTCAAACGATCGGCCAATGGCATCATTCCAGATCCGGTCACCTTGAGACCTAGCGACAGTGTGGCGACGGCCCAAGATGTGATGCGCAAGCAAAATGTCTCGGGGATCCCTATCGTTGAGGCTAGCGGAAAACTCGTCGGGATTCTCACCCGCCGTGACATGCGGTTCCTTGAATCGAGCGACACACCTATTTCCTCGGTCATGACCCGTGAAAATCTCGTCACCGCTCAAGGAAATGTAACGCTTAGCGAAGCTGAGCGGATTTTGACGGATAAAAAGGTGGAGAAACTTTTGCTGGTTGACGATCAATACCACCTGACTGGACTGATCACGATCAAAGACATCGACCAGATGAAAAGTTACCCATCGGCCTGCAAGGACGAACTGGGCCGCTTGAGGGTCGGTGCGGCGATCGGTGTTCACGACTACGATCGGGCCTCAGAGCTCATTCGACGCGGGGTTGATATCCTTGTGGTCGATAGCGCCCATGGCCATTCGTCGAACGTGATTGCCACAGTTCGGGAATTGAAACGCCAGTTTAACATCGATGTCATCGCCGGAAACGTTGCGACGTTTGAAGGTGGAAAAGCATTGGTGGAAGCTGGTGCAGATGCGGTGAAGGTAGGGATCGGCCCAGGCTCGATCTGCACCACTCGCGTGATCTCCGGCGTAGGAGTTCCGCAGATCACCGCCATCTACGAAACCACCAAGGCTTGCAAGCAGGCCAACATTCCGACAATCGCCGACGGTGGCATCCGATACTCCGGTGACATCGTTAAAGCCCTGGTCGCTGGGGCTCAAACCGTGATGATCGGAAGCTTGTTCGCAGGACTTGCCGAAAGCCCAGGCCGAACCATCCTCTACCAAGGCCGAACCTTCAAGGCCTATCGGGGAATGGGATCGCTCGGGGCGATGGTCAAGGGATCGAGCGAAAGGTATCGCCAAAGCGGCCAGGATCAACTCTCGAAGTTGGTTCCCGAAGGGGTCGAGGGGCGAGTGCCATTCAAAGGTCCGCTGGCCGATTATGCTTACCAATTGGTAGGTGGGCTGCGAGCTGGTATGGGGTACTGCGGTACCAAATCCATCTCGGAGTTACGGTCCGAAGCACGATTCATCAAGGTATCGGCGGCGACGGTTAGGGAGAACCATCCACATGACATTGCCATCACGCAAGAAGCACCCAATTACAGCCCGGAGGTCCATCAAGCTGGCGATAGCTGATCGCTCGCAGCGTGCAAGACGATCTCTTGCACGCCTCTTGCGCTGGTGCTTGTGCATCCCCGTAAGCACTCTTTGCTTAACTTCAGGCTGGTTAGCAACAGACTCAGCCATGGCGCAAAACCCATTGCGCAGTAGCTCGGAAACGAAATCCAATGATTTGGCCCAGCAACCCGCTTGGTCGCCTACTCCTTTCCAAGCCAACCCTCTGCGAGAGGATGCTTCGGCATCCCGCGCGTTTCAATCAAAACAATCCCAAGGGGCATCGCAAGCCACATCGGGCCGATCCCCATCACTCCAGCCGAAAGACTCCATTCGCTCGACAGGAAATATCGCAGAATCGAGCAAACAGGCTGAAGTCCTACGATGGCGCAAGGTCGAAGTTCCAGCCGCCATTGCTAAACAAACCACTGCGGTTGAACAAACCACTTTGCCAGAGGTTGTCACGGCTGCATTCGAGGATCAAGCGACCAAGCAGCCTCCTCGATCAAGCTTACTCGTTCAGCAACCTATCGAGCCAACCCCAAAAGCGGCGATAGCCCCGTCGCAAGAGTCCCTCTTGCCGCAGACTCTACCGACACCAACCTTAACGTTACCACCAGCGGCTCAAACACCAGCGGCTCAACCGCCAGTGAATCGGCTACCAGCTATCGAGCCACCTGCGCAGACTTTGCCACCGGCTGTCGGGTCACCTGCTGCTGAGCCACCCGCTTTGACATTACCACCTAGGAGTCCACAGCCTGAGGTGCAAGCACCTGCACCGTTGCCAGAGAGCGTGCTTCCCAATCCGTTCCCTAAGCCATCTTCGCCTTCGGATCGCAAACTTCGGGATCCTGCCAAACTCGATGAATCGGAGAGCCTACAAGAACCTTCGAAGTTACTTGAGCCATCGAAGCTCGATGATGACTTACCACCTGCCCCCCCTAAAAGGGCCGATCAATCGGTTGCCAACTGCGATCTTGTCCGAGAATTCGCGGCGGGTGCAGATATTCGCAACTTCCAACTGGATTCCTCGCCGGATTTCGTCCAAGGTTATCAGTCGGGCAATAGGCCAGGTTCGCTAACCCAGGAAACCTTCGTCAAGAAGTCACCGATAAGGACTTGGCGGGGCTCTCAAGGTGAGTTTATCGCCGAAGGAAAATTGGTGGACTTGGTTTATGGCACGGTGGTCATCGAGCAAAGTGACGGCAAACGGGTTTCGTACCTACAACGCAAACTCAGCGACACAGACCAAGTCTTTGTTTCCGAGGCGTGGGGAATTCCAGTGACATGTCCGTTGGGGGATCAAGGATTTGCGCCACGGCTTTTTGTCGATTCGACATTGACGTGGAAGGCTTCTGGGGCTTGCAACAAACCGCTTTACTTCGAAGACGTGTCGCTTGAGCGTTACGGGCACGAATGGGGGCCGGTGGTCCAACCGGTCGTCTCAACGGTCCGATTTTTTGGTGACCTCGCTGTGCTTCCTTACAAGATGGGAATTCACCCGCCTAACGAGTGCCAGCACCCATTGGGGTACTATCGACCGGGTTCTTGTGCACCATGGGCGATCAAGCCAGTACCGCTTAGCTTGCGGGGAGCGGTAACCCAAGCGGCCTTTGTCACCGGGACTGTCTTTACGTTACCGTAATAAGGCAAAACCCACTTATGAACGCTGATGCAGCGCTCGAAGAAAACCGCTCAGCGTTTGCTCTGTTAGCCGACGAGCGCGAGCGTCGGGCTTTGATTCTGCGCGGCACAGCGCAATCAATCTTCTTCATGGGAGATAGTTCACTCAATCTCGCCTGGCTACTCTGGCTGTTCCCCTGAGGCCTGAGACCTGAAGCCTGTCTCCGCTTGGCCCCCTTTCGCCACCGGGCTTTGGCGGGGGAGAAAGGGCGGGGGGATAGAGGGGCAATGCGCGCATAGGCTGTTTTTCGAACCACTGATACACACCAATATTCGCTGATTAAGAATCAAACCCAACCGCTGATGCACACTCATGAACGCTGATGCAGAACTTTAAACGAAATGCAAACAAAAAAAGCTCGGCTATTATGCCGAGCTTCTTCGATGTTTTGATAACCTAACTCTCGTTGGTTAGCTGATCAGATAAAGCCTTAGTACATGTCGTGGTCGTGCGAGTGACCACCCTTCTTGTCATCCTTTGGCTTCTCTGCAATGAGTGCATCGCTGGTCAAAAGCAATGTTGAGACCGAAGCAGCATTGGCAAGTGCGGTGCGAGTCACCTTGGTCGGATCGATCACACCAGCCTTGACCAAGTCTTCATAGACGCCGGTCAACGCGTTGTAACCGATGTTGCCTTTGGCTTCGGCAACTTTCGAGCAGACGATCCCGCCATCTTGGCCTGCATTGGCCGAAATCATGGTCAATGGTGCACGGCATGCACGCAAGACAATGTTGTAGCCGGTGACCTCGTCTTGCGAGAGGGAATCCGAAGGAGTCACTTGGGTCGATGCTCGGAGCAAAGCCACACCACCGCCAGGAAGAATGCCTTCTTCGATCGCTGCACGGGTTGCGTGCAAAGCGTCTTCGACGCGGGCCTTCTTTTCCTTCATTTCGCTCTCGGTGGCTGCACCGACGTTGACCTTGGCAACGCCGCCGGCGAGCTTGGCCAGACGCTCTTCGAGCTTCTCGCGATCGTAGTCGCTGCTGGTGTTTTCAATCTCGCGGCGAATCTGATCGATCCGAGCCTTGATCTCGCTTGCCTTGCCTGCACCTTCGATAATCGTGGTGTTGTCCTTATCGATGATGACCTTCTTGGCTCGACCTAAATCCGAAAGGGTCAAAGCATCTAGCTTCTTGCCCAAAGCCTCGAATACAGGAACCGCACCGGTAAGAATTCCGATGTCTTCCATCATCGCCTTGCGTCGATCGCCGTAACCAGGAGCCTTGACGGCTGCGACATGAAGCGTTCCGCGAAGTCGGTTGATGACCAAAGTTGCCAATGCTTCGCCTTCGACATCCTCAGCGATGATCAGCAGAGGCTTGCTCTGCTGGACGACTTGCTCGAGAACGGGAACAATTTCCTTGATGTTCGCGACTTTCTTTTCGAAGACCAAGATGTAAGCATCTTCGAGGACGCATTCCATGGTGGTCGCATCGGACACGAAATAAGGCGAGAGGTAACCTCGGTCAAATTGCATCCCTTCGACGAATTCAAGTTCGTCATGGAGGCTCTTGCCTTCGTCGACCGTTACCACACCGTCCTTGCCAACACGTTCCATGGCATCTGCGAGCAAGTTACCGATAGCTCGGTCGTTGTTCGCAGCGATCGAAGCGACGTTGGCCATCTCGGCCTTGTCCTTGATCTTGATCGACATCTTCTTGAGCTTCTCGGTGATATCCGCAACGGCTTGCTCGATACCAGCCTTCATCTGAATCGGATTCACACCGGCAACAACCGCTTTGAGCCCTTCGTTGAAAATCGCTTCGGCCATGACCGTGGCAGTGGTTGTTCCATCGCCAGCAACGTCGCTGGTCTTCGAGGCCACTTCGCGTACCATGCGAGCGCCCATGTTCTCGTAAACATCTTCGAGGTCGATTTCCTTAGCGACCGTAACACCGTCTTTGGTCACTGTTGGGCTACCGAAAGACTTTTGCAAAATAACATTCCGACCGCGTGGTCCGAGTGTTACCTTGACTGCCCGAGCGAGTTTACCGACACCACGTCGGATCGCTTCGCGGGCTTCCTGATCAAAAGCAATGATTTTTGCCATAGTCTAAGAATGCTCCTTGATGAAATTCTTCGTTTTGGGTCCGCAGCAACGCTTGAGCTACAAACGGACAAAAACGTCGATTGAAAGGTGTTTAAGTTAGGGTTAGCCGAGGACTGCGAGTACTTCGGATTCGTTCATCAGCAGGTACTCTTCGCCATCGATTTCGATCGACTCGCCTGCATAGCTGGTAAATAGGACGTGATCGCCAACCTTGACCTGAAGTTGCGAACGACTGCCATTCTCCAAAACACGTCCGTCTCCGACACTGATCACCTTGCCGCGGGTTGGACGATCCTTGGCGCTGTCGGGCAAGTAAATGCCACCGACGGTTTTTTCTTGGGACTCTTGCCGCTGAACCACGATTCGGTCCCCAAGTGGAACCAATTTGACCTTGCTCTTCTCTTTAGTTGCAGCCATCTACAAAAACTCCAAAGGCTAAACAAACGACGATGGGAATACGCCAAAAAGGCATACGAAAACGTTTTGATATCCAGGGAGCAACTTGCGTGCCACGAAAAGCTAGCTGGTTTTTTCCTTGTGGAAAATCGTGGCTATGCGGGCTTTTGCCCATTGTTTTGTAGGAATTGTGGGCCAAAATGATAGCTGGATTTTTAGATCTTTTCGTCAAAGGGCCAACCGATGCCGTTGCGTGTGACTTGCCAATGCGGGGTGGCTTTAAACGTCCCCGAAACGATGGCCGGCAAAGGGGTTAAGTGCCCTAAATGCCAAAGCGTCATCGCCGTCGGAACCCCGGCCAAAACAGCCCCAGCGACCAAGCCCGCTGCATCGAAGCCTGCGGCGAAAGCAAGTGCCAGCAATGCATCCCAGGATGCGATGGCTAAGCTTCTGGACTCCGCAGGCCTGAAGAAACGCGAAGGAATCTTCTGCCCTTCCTGCGACCGATCGCTCCCACCCGGAACGGCCATCTGCGTCGGATGTGGATACAACCTCGAAGCAGGCTCCAAAATCGAAGGCTTCGAGGTGGAAGTCAAAGAGTTTGGCAACAAACGACTCGTGGAAGCCGCCGAGATGATGGCCCGAGAAGTCGAAACCGAAAATCGACTTCTCAAAGCAGGGATGCCATGGTGGACCATGGCTGCAATCATCCTGGCAGTGATGTTTATGATGACGGCCATCCTTCTGAAAATGGACGTAAAAACATCCGGTAATGTGTCGAGCGTTCCGATGATCGCCAAACTCCAATCGGCCAATTATGGACCGGTGATCGCCTTCTCGGCAGGCGGAGGTGCTTGCTTGATCGCCCTATTTGCCTTATTTGCAATCCAAGCAACCGCTTACAAAGAGTCGATCAAAGAAGGCCTGCTTTGCTCCCTTACGATCCTCTACTCGTTCTACTACATGTTTTCCAGGCTCAAGTCGCGGAGGCTCGGCAATACGGTGATGATCTTTTGGATTTCTGCGATCGTCGCGGGAATTTGCCTGGGATACTCCCTTCCAAAAATCTAAAAAACCCACAAAAAACCTTAGTCCCTAAGCTACAATATCAATTGATCGGATCAGGGGCTTGGTTTACCCTTAACGCCTCACTTAAGCGTTTATTTGATCCGTTCCTTTTTGTTCCAAATTGTTCCAAAAAAGTAAGGATGTTCGATGGCCACCTATCGGCGTATCAATGTGATGGACAATGGCGGCGTTCACGTAGTCCATTTCGTAGATAAAAAAATTGTGGACTCGGCAACGATCGAGCAACTCGGCGATGAACTCACCGGCTTGGTGATCAACGAGAAAAAGAACATGCTCCTGCTGAACTTCGACTCCGTAGAGTTCATGTCTAGCGCGGCTCTGAACAAGCTCATTTCGCTCAACAAGAAAGTCAAAGACGCAGCCGGACAACTCAAACTTTGTTGCCTAAGGCCCGAAATCGGAGAAGTCTTCAAAATCACTCGCCTAGATCGTGTGTTCGATATCCGCAAAGACGAAGCCAGCGGCCTATCGGCTTTCAAACTCTAGCGATCTCCTACCGAGGACAGGTTGCTGATGAACAGCCGACCACCGATGTGGAAATGCGATAAGACCATTCCGAGCGACCTCGACGCCGGGCATGCATCGATCGATGAACTGATGAGTGCCCTGGAGTCTGCCGGCTGGGAAGGTCGCGATGTATTCCACATCCAAATGGCAATAGAAGAAGCGGTCGTCAATGCCATCGAACACGGCAACAAACGGGATGCTTCGAAAACAGTCCATGTGATCTACATCGTCGACGCTGAGTCTGCGGAAATGACCATCACCGACCAAGGCCAAGGCTTCGATCACCGAAACGTTGCAGATCCCACCGAAGAGGAACGCTTGGACCAACCCCGCGGCAGAGGCGTCCTTCTGATCCGAGAGCTCATGTGCGAAGTCAGATACAACGAAAAAGGCAATAGCGTCTGGATGCGGAAAGTTCGTTCGAAAGACGAACCCGAAGCGAGCTAATTGTCTACCTCCGATCGATCCGCCTTGGCCCGCGTTCCCAAGGCCTGCCAGACCTGCACATCGATGTTGTTGCTCATCGACTGCACACTCCCATCCATCAAACACGAGTTTACCAACCCGCCATGGTGGCTACGCGAAGTCAACACCGCATAGGATGGTCGCGTCGTGCTTTGCCCTTCGGCCTGCGAGTTGTAATCGATGTTGTACCGAACCCCATTAAAGACATACGGCACAACCGTATTGGGCCCCAAAGTCACCGTAAATCCACTGTGATGCGCATGACCGTTGGTCCACTCACAATGACCTGTCCCCGTACCATCGGGAAAAATCCGATCCTTGCGACCCGAATCGGCAATCGCTGCAACCTCGGCGACCGTCGTGGGCATGGCAGTCGTCGGCGGACCTGCATTGCGCGTATAAGCCTGCCAGGCATGCACTTCGCTCGACCACAATGTTCGACTCAGTCCATCAGTGACCGAAGCTGATTTAAGCGATGAATTCGCATGGGTAACACCATCTCCACCCGTGTTGCTCACAGGGTCATAGACAAACCAAGTTCCGAGATTAAATCCATAGGTCGTCGGATAGAGAAACATCGCCGTGGTACTTCCCGTCGCTGCGGTGTCACGCGGGATATCTCCGCGTGGATCCGACGGACAGACATAAGTCGGCACTCGGTAATAATTCAGTATCGGATAGTTGCTCCAGTTGACGCTCAGATTGACCTGATTGGCCAGATTGTTCTGCTCCAAGTAGGGGAAGAGCCGTCCATGAATACTCCACGATGCATTCGTCGAGATTGAGGGGATGATGCAGGCACTCGGAGGAATCCGCTTGGTAGCAGCCTCGTAGTTCATCATCGCCAAGCCGATTTGCTTAAGGTTATTCGAGCAAGACATGCGTCGGGCGGCCTCCCGGGCCGCTTGGACCGCCGGCAAAAGCAGTCCGACAAGCACCCCGATGATCGCAATGACCACCAACAATTCCACCAATGTAAAACCGGGACGCTTTGCTCGGATAATCATTGATCAAAGGAGACCAAAATCCAGGGATCGGTAAACGCAAGGGCGCAAAACTGCGTCGGAACGCTTAGAACATCGACCAAGTCTGATCGATAAACTACCCAGAACAACCCTTCGGACAAAACTTGACAAAACTGCCGTACCGAAGGCCGGGTTTAGCGAAAACCTCGTTGGGCCAAGGTATCCAAGGCAGCTTCTGGATTGTCTACCGAGATCGCAATCGCCGAACCACCGGAACTGCGACCCAGGAGAGGATAAGCTCGAACGATGTTGATCTCGGCCTGGAGCAACGCAAGACAGATCTCTTGGAAGGGCTGACCAGACTCGGGCAATTCCACTCCAATGCAGTCGCTCTCAAAGACCGACAATCCAGCTCGTTCAAACGTTTCTCTACCTGTCTCAGGGTTTCGCAACAGAAATCGAACCAGCGCGCAGTCCGAAGAATCGTTGATGGAAAAGCCCAAGATGCGATTTCCCGAGATCTCAAGTCGTCGAACCACATCGAGCAACTGCCCAACACGATTTTCCAAGAAGACAGTAAACTGCCTGAGGGTCGGATAGTCGCGCCCCCGCATCGTTTGATAAGTCGGTCCCGAACCCTCTGAACTGCTCATTCAGTTCCCTTTCTTGGTGTGCTTGAATCCTGCGTCTGACCAAAAAGCATATAACAACCATCGGCAATTGTCACGAACTTCGTCGAGGTTCCTGGTTTCCTCGATTCAAAAGCAGTCCTCAAAGGAGAATCCAGCCTTGCCATACGGAGAGTGGATCAAGTTTTTTAGTGGATTTGTCAAACATCCAACGGCCGTAGGGGCCATTGCACCAAGTTCGAGATATCTGGCTGCGGAAATGCTCGACCGGATCGATTGGAAAACTTGCACAGCTATCGCCGAAATCGGACCCGGAACTGGCCCCTTTACCCAAGCCATCCTGGATCGATGCAGCCAGAGCACCCGATTCTTTGCCGTCGAAATTGATCCGCAATTCGTGACCCATTTGAAACAACGATTCCCGATGGCCGATATCGTTCAAGCCGACGCATCGGAACTCAAGGCACTGTGCGACCATCGACAAATCTCGCAACTCGATGCACTTGTCAGCGGCTTGCCGTGGGCTGTCTTCCCTGAGGATCTCCAAAGAAGAATTCTTGAGGCGATTCTCGATTCCCTCGCGCCCGAGGGCAAGTTCTCGACGTTTGCTTATTTGCACGGATTACCGCTGGCGGCAGGTCGGAGATTTCGAAGTTTGCTCAGAGAGAATTTTCGCTCGGTTGAAACCAGCCGCATTTTGTGGTGGAACTTGCCACCTGCGATCGTCTACCACTGCCAAAAATAGCGATCCGTCCGACATTATCGTGGCTGGCAAATCATACCACTGGTTCTTTTCGTACTCGTACTCGAAGAGACGAATTGGGATGTCGTTGACAAACGGGCCAAATATTGAGGTTCCATCTTCCTTAAAAAGGCGATCGCCTTGCATCGATTCAAGCGTTTTCGAGTACGAGTACGAGTACCGCGAAGCTGAGTACGAAAAAACCGATCTTTCACCCACTGAAATACCTGAGGAACCAAAAATAGCTGGCCTGGGGTTAGTTAATCGATCTTTCGCTCCAGATGGTGCTCTTTTGCGATGGATTCATAGTAAGCTGGACGTCGATCGGCCCATCGATCGATCACATGCTCTTTGGGAACCCGCACGAGTCTTTTATTCCTAGCCTTATTGCAATCGATCGTCGCGCGGAGGACTTGCTCGCTTTCATGAGGAGCATCTGCGATGGGGTTTCCGTTTGGATCGCAAATACGACTGTTGCCGATGAATCGAAATCCTCGCTCGGTCCCTACCCGATTGACGCTCATGAAGTAGACGTTGTTCTCAAGGGCCCTTGCATTTGGGAGATATTTGGCAAAGGTGTCTGCACCTGGGGGCCAATTCGTCGGTAAGACCAGCAGATCGGCTCCATCGAGCGCCAAACAGCGCGAGGATTCGGGAAAAGAGCCGTCGTAGCAAATGTGCATACCGACTCGCATCTGATCGGCATTCGCTGCGCGGTAGAGATTCTCACCCTGTGTGGTGAATCGATCGACACCTAGGAACGGTAAGTGGACTTTTCGATAAGTCGCAACCACACCGGTGGGACCAACAAGCACGCAACTGTTGTAAATCGAATCGTTGGAACCAAGCTCCAATAGCCCAAAGACCACATGCATGTTCTTGGACTTGCAAGCCTCGGTGATCGCGTCTGTCGCCGGCCCAGGGATCGACTGCGCATGGGGACGAGCTTCGTCTAAACTCGCAAAACAGTACCCGCTGAGCATGCACTCAGGAAAGACTACCAAATCGGCCTTGTGCACTTCCTGATGCTCAAGCCACTGGAGCATCCGCTCTAGATTGGCCTTGGTGTCGGCAAAATCGACGTGCGTCTGAATCCCGCAAATGGTCTTCAATAAGCTGGTTTCGGTTGAATTTGATGGAGTGCTCATGGGCGAATAATCTAGCACCAAAACTACCGGATCGCAACGATAAGCTATACATCCGGCTTGAATCGATCCATTATGATGATCGGTTTGATAGAACCTACCAATTCATCACCCTCGTTCCGGCATTCCCCCAGCCCAATGATACCCACTCGATTCGGACTCAAACTCGACGTGGTGAGCCTCTTGCTTTTGACCATCGCTTGCCTTGCACCAACTTGCGTGGCTAAGCAAGATCAGCAACTGGCACCTCAACTGGATTCTGTTGCTTATGTTTCTGGCACAGAAGGCTACGCTTGCTATCGGTGTCCAACTGTGGCGGTCAGTAACGCTGGCACAGTACTGGCCTTTTGTGAGGGACGCGTCCATGGGCACAAAGACGAAGACGACATGGATGTCGTACTCAAACGATCCACCGATGGAGGGAGAACCTGGGGACCGTTGCAGGTACTTGCCAACGATGGCAAAAACCCATGCAAGTGTCAGTGTCCGGTGGTGTTACCTTCGGGCCGAATCCTTCTGGTTTGGCTCTGGAACAAGTGGATTCCGTCGGAAAAAGATCGAACGACCCGAGAAGTCTACGTCATGCACTCCGATGACGATGGCGTGACTTGGTCTAAAGCTCGCAAGATCACCGATTCGGTTTACGAGTCGGATTGGCAGTGGTATGGCACCGGCCCTTGCCACGGGATCGTCATGCGAAGCGATCCTTACAAAGGGCGAATCGTCATTCCTGCGAGGCACAACACCAAGAAAACGCACATGGTTTCGCATGTGATCTATTCCGATGACAATGGAGATACGTGGCATATCGGCGGCAGTGCGACTCGACCACGGACGACCGAGTGCACGGTAGTCGAATTGAGCAACGGCGATTTGATGCTCAACAGCCGTAATCAAAACGGTCAGGAGAACCATCGCGTGGTTTCGATTAGCAAGGATGGTGGCCAGACGTTCACGGAAACATGGCTAGAGTCACAGCTTGTCGAGCCCCGTGGTTGCCAAGCTAGCTTGCTGTTCCATTCGGTCAATCCGGAGACCCAAAAGGGCAACATCCTCTTTTCGAACCCTGCTAATGCTGAGTTCCGATCCGACGGCACGCTCAAGCTCAGTCAGGACGACGGTCGCACCTGGACGCGGTTCTTCCGATATGCCAAGCAACCAGCTCCCAACTTCACTGGCTACTCCGATCTTGCTCTGATGCCAGATCAGAGCATTGGTATCTTGCATGAACGTGGCAGTCTCGAAGAGGCCAGTAAAAAATCCGATCGCTATGACGAAATCGGTTTTACAGTCGTTGGCTTTGACCAAATCAAGGAGCTACAGTAGTTGGCGGACGCTATCCCTTCGGCGGCATCAAATCTTTGCAACCCTAAGCGGCTTGATCAAGTCCAAGGAATAGATCGCGCTCGGAAGGACTTCGCATTCGGCCCAGCAACCTGGACATTTCCCGACCCATTCCCGCTGGGCAATGGCATTCGCCGATTTCCATATTTCATCAAAAGGTGCCTTGCGAAGATTCCCTACGATGTTGCTGTTGAATTGGCATGTAGGGACATCGCCGTTAGGAAAGATTCGTAGATGCGAATTGAGAGCCACGCATGCAGGGTTGGTGAAAGTGGTCGAATTTGGATCACCGAGCAATCGTTGTTGGATCCCCTTGAGGTAATAGGACTTCGCGAGCCTAGCCCACCATGGCAATTCCTTGATATCCGATTCGGCGCTCTCAAATAAATTCTTCAAATGGGAGTCATCGATTTTTCCGAAGGTCATGAACTGGCCTGCTTGCTTTGGCGCCAAATCTTGGTTCCGTTCAATTGAGTATGTTGCGCTAGAGTCATAGGCCATGACCATCTGGTGACGTACACCCAATGGCTTGAGTTTCTCCTTGAGCAACGCATAGTGTTCGATCCCTTCCTGGTCGACAATCGTCTGATTGACGGCCAGATCCAGATTCATTTTCTTCCTGATTTTTGCAAGTTCCTCGATTGTTTTCATCGCGGAATGGAAAGCGACATTGCTGCCGCGAATTTCGTTGTGTTTGTCTTTAAGACCATCGAGGCTCACCATGATTTGCATCGGTGTCTTGCGCGTTCTTTGAGTGCAAAGCTCGACAATCCTATCTGTTAAGAAACCGTTTGTTGTAATGTGAATTCCCAGCGGTTGAAGATATCGAACCGCCAATTCGGTGATTTCAAGAAGATCCTTTCGAACAAAGGGTTCACCGCCAGTGAGTCTGACTCCATCCATGCGAGGCAACTGCTTGAAGATTGTTTCGATTTCCTCAATCTTCAGGTCGTTATGGCCTTGGAGTTTCCAGGAGTCACACATGATGCAACGGGCATTGCATCGAAAGGTGACGGTGTAAGTCAGCAACCTCGGGAGAACTGTTTGACCACGACGCAGTTGGTAGGAATCAAAAAGGAATCCCGGGATCCGACGCAAGGTAGCTAATAACATATTTCACGCCACGTTCTGAAAGGTATTGTCTTGCGAACCTGCATCCTGCTGTATTGCTGGAAGGTGCCTTTCGATAAAGGCTTTTGCATCTTCGTTTCCTGACCATTTCATACCATCGATACGATGTCGAAGGAGTGGCAATGAAAGCAGGAATTGGGAAAGAACATGAGGAGTGATCTGATCAAAAGAAACCGACCACCCACCCTGGGATTGCGAAACGAGCCAACCGTTTACGCACTGCTCGAAATTTCCTCGCTCAGGGATGGCCAGTACCGGTTTACCAAGATAGAAAGCTTCGCCCACGAGTTGATTGCCCGCAGTGGTTATCAACGCGTCGCAGGAAGCCAAGTAACGGATGAATTTTTCGTTTTGGATACCGAAGTACTCGATGTTTTGCAAAACAGGCGGTAAGCATTTTCCGAAAACATAGACTGGCTTTTGAATTTTCGAAAGGGCGTCCCAAAATCGATCGGGCGCTTCTCCTCGAACATACACCAATAGATGTCCAGAATTCGAAGCCCGTGATTTCATCAATTGAATTTTTCGCCGGATGAGAACTCCGATTCGCTCGACCCCTTCGCTTCCCTTGCGAGCTGGCAAGTGCGCAAAAGAACTCACCGCCTCACCGATTTGACCGCGATAGAACAACCCGATAGAACATCGGAGAAAACGGCTTTGCCACCTCATCAGCGCCGGCAAAGATCCAAAGTCGCTTACGCTCAAAAAATGCTGGTGATCGAGGCTCAGCCAGGGTACTTGAAGTCGCGTAGCGGCTCTTGGTAAGAGCGGTTCGAAATCGGTAATTGCTAAATCAGGCTGCTCACGCAACAACAACCGCTCGATGGCTCGCACGGAACTACGGAGATTCCAAAGAAAGGGCACCGATCCAAGAACGGATCGGACATAGGAGAGTTTTCCGCCATGGTACTTAAATTTCAACCCTGGAATCGGAGATACTTTCACATTCGGATGGTCATTGTATTCGCCCCGAAAATGTGCATAAGCATCCTCCGATGCCAGAAGGATAAAGCGATGCCTTGGGATTAGCATTTCGACGATCGCCTGAACCCGCGTTGCATGACCGCGTCCTTCTCCGTTGACACTGTAAACAATCGTTGCCATAGAGCTACCTTGTTAACGTTCGAGCAAATAACTTGACCACCGATTGACCATCTATCTCATGAGCATGATCTGCCCTGATTCTGTTTCCGCTACATAGCTACGGTGCTCAAGCCAATCACCGCAGTTTAGATAAGCCACCGAACCGACAGTGCACGATTCCGGCACATGGATGTGGCCGCAAATCACACCATCGCAATCGTGCAATCGCGCTAACTCCATCATCAATTCTCGAAAGGCTCTTGCATGATCTGCCAAAAGAGGATCTTGGTTCTTGAACTTCTGCAATGCTCTTACCCAACGGAAACGGCTGGAAGAATCCAAGAGCTTTAAATAAAGTGGATAGAGAGTCTCTGCAAGTCGCTGTTTCCAACCGCAAGCTCTCTGCGCGAAATAATCGTAGATGTCCCCGTGAACGATCAGGTAGGTGCGACCATCACTGGCTGTGTAACGGTCGTGAGGCTTAATGCGAACTTCCGGCAAAGCGCTGCACAACCAATCCGAATGCTGGCCCCCTCGGTACGTTGCTGGATCGTGATTCCCAGATAACCAATGGATCACCGTTCCCCGCCTGGACACTTCGAGCAATTCATTTAAGAATCGCTGTGTAGAGACTCTCCTAGTTCCGGTAGGCCTATACATCCACTCCAGAACATCACCAACAAGGTAGAGATTTCGCGTTCGAAGGTTTCTCAGAAACCTCTGTAAATGAAGCTCGGAAACCTTGTCCCAGCCCACGTGTAGATCGCTGATAAAGACTGCGCGAAAGTCGTTGAATGCTTCGACGGCCATCAGAATCCTCCGTGATTCGACCACTTACGAAACCCGACCGATGCCTACTACAGTATCAGTTCATCGGTGGTCAGTTATGTAACAAACGGTGAATAATCAAAGAATGAAACATGATGAAAAGATGAACCGGTGCATTCAAAAGCATGCTTCAAGTACATCTGCGAAAACTACCCGTCAATTTCAATCTTCATATTAAGATCACCATTGGCTGGGATCGTCACTTTAATCTTCGGATCCTTGGGATTGCCATACTTGCCTCCCAAGCGATCAGCACCTCCCGAGGAGCCTTCACCGCTCAGTGAAAGCCCCGAATTGCCCTGGTTTTCTCCGGGCCAAACAACGGTGACCCCATATTCTCCCGGAACCGCACCATCATCCATCGTAAAGGTCCTGACGACAAACTCCCCAGAATCTTCGGCAGTTGCGACCGGTTTAGGATCATTCAACCGCGACTTTTCCAACGGATGAAAGACGATCAACGCCTTGCCGCAGGGTTGCCCCTGCTTGGTCTTGATCATCCCTTTGACCGCTGCAGTTTTTGGGTTCCCTTTCGAGCATCCAGAAATCATCGCCACAAGCAGGATCAAAACGAAACTTCCGAACTGCAAATTGGTTATCTTATGCACCGTCATGCCCATTACAAATGATGGTTGATTTTCTTCCGATTACTCATCCGTGGCCGATGGCGAGACCTCAGCGGCCGTCAAGCCATTGCCTCGAGCGGTCAAGAGAGCGGCGTAGACTTGCGGAGAGATATTTGCACTGGTGAATTGAACGCTACCATCAGCCATTGCATGCATCGCTCCACTCCCATGGAACGAATAAGTTTCGTTGTCATTGTGGCAATTGATCACGCAATTACCGGGCGAGGTTCTTGTGCCACTGACGGCACCGTCAAGACCATAGTCGTTCTCATGATGCCCCCAGCCCCCGTCGTTCAGTTTGCGGGTCGGATCGAGTTTGCCCGCGATCCAAAAGTCAGGACGACCAGCATCCTCACATAAAAGAATTGTGCGGCTCGTGCCGTCGGTAATGTCAGCGATACGAAACGCCTTACGCAACGGTTGACCCAAAACGGGTACAGCCCCTGCTCCCTTTACCTCAGGAGCTAGTGCACCAAAGAGATCGTTTTGGGTTGTTCCCGATGGGTACCCAAAGAAAGTAATACTTCCAGGATTGATCGAGCTACAAGTGGCATAATCGGTGACTGCAAGGTTTTGATACGGAAAGGATACTCCAAAACTGAAGGTTCCTGAGACCGTTCTTGACGATCCGCCGGGCGAAGAT
This sequence comes from Planctomycetaceae bacterium, assembly GCA_021298315.1. Classification (GTDB taxonomy): domain Bacteria; phylum Planctomycetota; class Planctomycetia; order Pirellulales; family Pirellulaceae; genus JBKCUI01. The sequence continues at coordinate 22,365 of JAJTFC010000051.1, read as the reverse complement.
GGGCAGATGAAAGCCGGAAGTGCGTTTCGCAAAACCGATTGGTTATCGGGTGTCCCAGGCACAAGCGCAGGCGATGAAAACCAAGGGAACTTTAAACTGTACTGCGAGTAGAGGGAGCCCTGTTCCATGTAAGGCAAGAAAAACACGCTCCAAGCGTGAACCGCTGCCGGATAGGGTGAACCTGGTTGACCAGCCCCACCAGGAGGTAGTCCGATATCCACATAAAGACTCGGTGGAAATCGCTTCGTGGCACTCTCGTGATTGTGTGCGGCTAGACCCAGTTGTCGCATGTTATTGCTGCAAGCCATTCTTCGAGCCGCTTCCCTAGCAGCCTGGACGGCAGGTAAGAGCAAACCAACGAGTATCCCTATGATCGCAATGACCACCAACAACTCCACCAAAGTGAACGCATTGCGATTGTTTCGAAATCCCTTGAGCATCACTGACTCCCTAAAAAACAAACTGATAACAACACCCCTCTCAGTTTGCAGATAAAAGTGAGCTTTCAATGAAGCTCAGCTAGGTACTTCGGTGAAGTTCGGCGAGAAATGCACGCCCGACTCGTGCTCGTCACCGAAATGCATGAATCGACTCAAATCGATCGCTTATCAATTAGATCCCAAGACGCGGCTTCAGAGATCAGTACCAAAAGCACCCGTGGCACAAGCGTTGGCACCCCTTGAGACCTGAGATCTAGAAGCAATTTCTAGCCGAATCGACCCGTGACGTAGTCCTCGGTTTCGCTGAGTGTCGGCCTGGTGAATATCGTCGAAGTCTCAGCCATCTCTACCAAACGACCTAAATACATAAAGGCTGTGTGATCGCTGATGCGAGAAGCCTGCTGCATGTTGTGCGTGACAATCAAGATCGAATACTCTCCTCGCAATCGATCGATCAAATCCTCGATCTTGCCCGTGGCAATCGGATCAAGCGCCGAACAAGGCTCATCCAAGAGCAATACCTCAGGATCGCTGGCAATCGCTCGAGCGATACACAACCGCTGCTGCTGACCTCCCGAAAGACTCAATCCCGACTCGTGCAACCGATCTTTGACCTCATCCCACAAGGCCGCACCCCTGAGCGATTGCTCGCAGACCTGATTTAAGAGAGTCTTGTCCCGCTGGCCATCGATCCGAAGTGGATAGACGACGTTCTCAAATATACTCATCGGGAACGGATTGGGCTTTTGGAATACCATCCCCATCCGCTTACGAAGCTCGATCACATCGACCGAAGGTGCAAAGATCGAGTCGCCATTGAGTAGCATATCCCCTTCGATCCGAACCGATTCAACCAAATCATTCATCCGGTTGACACTCCGCAGCAACGTCGACTTGCCACAACCACTAGGGCCTACCAACGCCGTAACAAGCCCTTTGACGATCGGCATGCTGATGTTGTACAAAGCTTGCTTGCGACCATAGAACAAAGAAAAGTCCTTGATCGCAACGACAGGCTCCCGCGAAAGAACCTCGGGGTGAATCACCGACTCGAATGTTTGTCCATCAGCGATTGCTTTGAGTCTATTCATGGAAAAACTTTCTAGAACTGGCTCGTTTCAAACCGCTTACGCAACCTCGCCCTGAGCCAAATCGCTGTTTGGTTCAGCAGCGTCACGATCGCTAAGAGCAGCAGTGTGGCGGTAAAAACCATGGGCTTGGCCGCCTCGCTATTTTGACTCTGAAAACCCAAGGAGTATATCTGAAATCCCAAATGCATAAACGATCTAGATCCATGAAGAAATGGAAACTCTCCATCGAGTGGAAGCTCCGTTGCAAGCGGAATCGCACCGACGAGCATCATCGGCGCGACCTCCCCTGCCCCCCTGGCCATCGCCAAAATAAACCCAGTAATAATCCCAGGTCTTGCATAAGGCAGCACGATGCGATGGATCGTCTGCCACTTGCCCGCACCACAAGCATACGAACCTTCTCGAAGCGAATTTGGAACCGCAGAAAGCGCCTCCTCCGTCGCGACAATCACCACGGGCAACGTTAGCAAAGCCAACGTCAGAGCTGCCCAAAGCAAACACCCCTTACCAAATGTTGGATTGGGTAATTGAGCCTGATAGAAGCCCTCAAAATGGGGCGATCTGATCAGCAGCCAAACAATCCCCGCAAGGGTCGCAAGCCACAGCAAGCCACCAGCCCATCGAAGTGTCGCTCGAAAAGGTGAACGCCTCGTTTCTGCTTGACCAGATAACACCGATACAGCGAACGATGCTAATCCCAGGATAGCCAACCCAGCGAGGGCTGAAAACCACACAGGGCTTGGCCACGGCGTAAAACCTGCCTTCCTGGGCCCACCATCGATGTACCCTCCGACGATGTAGCAAAAAAAGGAGAGGCCAAACACGCCATAGACGATGCTCGGTACGCCCGCGAGATTATTGATGCTGATTCGAATCACACTCAAAAGCCAACCACTTTTTGCGTACTCGCGCATGTAAAGCGCCGCAAGCACTCCAAAAGGTATGACCGCCATGGACATGATGATCGTCATGACTACGGTTCCCCATATCGCCGGGAAGAAGCCCCCTTCCATGCCCGCTTCTCGCGGATCACCCGAGAGAAACTCCCACCAGCGGCTTGCGTAGATTCCAAGTCGCTCGAGGAAGCCTAACTTGTTTGGCGGAAAGAACCGAACCACGTCGGCCAGCAGGATCGAATGCTCCTGCAATGTAGACACCGAAGCACTGTTGTCTGCCAATCGGCGTATCGAGAGTCGACGCACAGGTTCGTTTTGGCGTTGGACCTTGCACAGCAAGTGCCCTTTTCCAACTTGCTTCACAGAGATCTGCTGCTCGGAAATTCCGGCCCCATTGTCATCGGACTCGATGCCAAGCAGCGTAGCAAATCCACTCGCATCCTTGAGTTTGCCTGCCGATAACTCCGACCAGTCGGCATCAAGTTTACCTAGCTCTTGGCCAATCGGGAGTTCAAAAACAATACTCCGTTCGGATCGCTTTGCCTCCAGCTCAGCGATCTGCTCATTGATTTGTATCATCGCCTCGTCGGCTCGGAGATTGCGCTCGGCAAGACGTTCAATGGCTCGCTTGGCAAGCTCGCTCAACCCTTCGACCGATCCTGTTTCGACGGCATTTTGCAAGTCGACCTTCTCGGCCAACTCGACGCGTCGAACACCCAAGCGAGCTTGTGCTATCTGATGATCTGTCCGCTTGAGTTGATCCTTTGCGACCGCTAACTGCCGATCGATCTTGGATGTCTCTTGCAAACCCAACGCAACATGCTTTGCAAATTCCTCGGGTGCGGATTTCGTCCAAGACAAATCCTTAGGGAAGCCGTAGAGATTCCCCCACTCCTTGCGCTCGACTAGCCAAAGATCCGGATCGGTCCACGGTGTTTCGTCCGAAAGTTCTAGGCTTGAGACATAAGCAAAATGGCGGCTTGAGATATCGTAGTTGCCGGTACGCAAATAGAGTTTGTCTTGTCCATCGATACTTTGTTTCGAGTAAAGCTCACCGCCGAGAATACTTCCATCGTTTCTGCTGTAGATCGAGTAGTTCCTGGGCCAGAGCGTCCATAGGCCTTGCCAGAGCACAAATGCAAGCAGCGAGAGAATCATCAAACAAGCGATCGCAAACATCCCACCAGAGAGCCAAACCATCGGTTCTCCTTGAGCCGCGATTCGAGCTTGCGCATTTCGTTTCGAGCCGGTACGGATCATAGCTGATAGGCCCTCTTGCGAAAGCGCATCCGAACCCACTCGGCCAGTGTGTTTGCCACTAGCGTAAAGAGAAACAGCAATAGCGCTGCTAAAAACAGTGTGTGGTAGTGAGTCGACCCCCGAGCCGCTTCGGGTAACTCCGTAGCAAGCGTCGCGGACAATGTCCTGTAGCCATTGAAAGGGTTCCAATCGATCAAGGGTGTGTTTCCGGCTGCCATGAGTACAACCATCGTCTCACCTATGGCCCGACCAAAACCAATCATCAGTGCGCTAAAGAGTCCGCTCATGGCCGTTGGCACCACCACCCGAATAGTCGTCTGCCAAACCGTTGCACCACAGCCTAGCGACGCGCTGCGTAGATGCTGAGGCACCGACTGCAACGCATCGTCTGCCAATGTATAAATCAAGGGGATGATGGCAAAGCCTAAAATCCCTCCTACCAATAAAGCATTGCGCTCCTGATACGCACCCAAGAGCCCTCGGCGAGAATCCAATTCAAGTCCGCTTAGCAACCAAGCGATGGCACATGAAAGGAATAACACACAGACACAAGCCACGCAAAAGAGGATCGTCAGCCATAGAGCACGCCCCTGCAATCCTAGACGCTCAGAAAGCCCATCGAGGGATGCCGACAAAGGGCTTGAAAAGAGCCATAGAACCACCAAAATCGAGGGTAAGATCATCAGCAGAAACCAACCGGGCCAACTGGACATCTCAGGTGCACTGAGCCACGTTTGCATGGTCGAACTGAATATCCAACGCTCGATAGAACCGGACACTAAACCCGATAAAAGTATCGCCGCAGGCGGAATCAGAAACAACAGCGGCAGTCGATATTTGCGCAACGGGATCGATCGCTCGCTGGGTATCAAAATCCATAGATGGGCCGCGAATAGAAAAAGAAACACAGTCAACGCTACCGAACACAATATCCAAAACAACGAATCTCTCATGATCGGTGCCAAAACCATGGCACCGATGAAACCCAAAACCACACTCGGCACACTTGCCATGAGCTCAATCAAGGGCTTGAATCGTCCTCGCCAAGATGGGCTGAGAAACTCGCTTCCAAAGATCGCTGCAAGGATCGCAATCGGTGCTGCAATCAACATCGAATAAAAGGTGGCTTTGAGGGTTCCAAACACCAGTGGTATCAAACTGAATTTCGGCTCACCTTCGCTACTGCCGGTGCTGCTTTGCCAAACATAATTCGGCTGCTGATAACCCTCGTACCAAATGGGTTTGAAAAAACTCTCAAAAGAAGCTTCGGGATACTCGCTATCGAGCTCCAAACGACGCACTCCTGATTCACCGCATAGAAGCAACTCTCGGCCCGACTTGGAGAATCGCAACTGCTCGTCCGGCTTTAACTCGGCAGAATCGAGTTTGGCTATCAAACGCTCGGATGTCACATGCAAGATACTCAGCCCCCCAACCATGTCGGCAACGGCTACCAATCTCTGCGTCGGACTTGAGGCAATCGAACGTATCGAAGCGTTCGAACAGGAAAGCTTATGGATGGTTCGCAACTCCCTTCCTGTCTCGCTGGTCGTCAAGGCCACGGCCTCTATCTGACCACTTTGATTGCCCAACAAAAAAGTAGAGCGACCGAGCAATGGCTCACTGGCAGACAGTGCGCTCAATTGAGCGGTGAGCGTTTTGTAGCTTTCTTCCCGTTTGAGCGTCCCATTCTCGTCAGAAGTCCAACGGCTGATCCGGCCGGTTTGATCCACACTCTGGATTGAATCCCACAAACCGCTGATCATCATTCCTCGAATGGATGATTGTGCGTCAAGTTTCGTTTTCCAAATTTGTACGCTCTGCTTGGGCTTCGACCCAAGCCCCCCGCTTTGACGCTCGAACTGTCCCATCGCAAGCTCGTCCGCAGCCGAACTTGACCAAGCTCCCCTTTGCGAAGAAGCCATCAGCGATCCATCGGACTTATAGACCCAATCGATATTCTCGACCGCACTGCTATGCACGGGAATAGGCTCGATGTACTGTGCTCCGGTAAAGGTCACCTTGCGGATCAGCCCCTCGGAGGTTGCTCGATAGACGGTCTGATCTTGCAAGACCGGTAAACCACCCTTGGCATCGATCGCCTCGGCGAGCTCCCTATCAAGTTCTGACTTGGAAGCAAAACTTACATCAACGGTGCAAAGCACGACCCGAATCGAACCATCTTCTAAGCCCAAGAGAACCGAAGACTGTTGATCGTCGACCCTGGCCACGGTCGCTCGAACCGTCTTACTGTTCTGATCCACTTTCGAAGGAGTCGCTCTCTGGAGATGCTCTCCGGTTGCAAGGCTGTAGACATCCAAGCTTTGGTCAGATCGCACCAACCACACCAATTCAGAATACTCATCGGATCCAAAAGCCAGGATGGACCCTTCGGTGCTGCTATTGGGATTCTTGAGCGATGTGCCAGAAGCAAGCTGGATTTGGCTTTTACGAAACAGCGGCAATACATTCCCAAGGAGAACAAGAACGACCAACAGTACGACGATGATTGTTCCGATCCCACCGACCGTGATCACCGCGCGTGCGATACGGTCGGCCCAATAGACTCTGGCGCGCGAAGTCCGATCGCGCCGATAGACGCTCCGATTGGCGGTGGATTGTTCTTGACTCGATTCGGTACTGATGATGCCCGCCTGCGGTGCGCGAAAAAAAGAGCTTATGGATCGATGCCGAGGCTCTTCAAGACCTTGGCGGCTGTCGGGCCATCGACCGGAAACGAACCTTCCTTAACGACCAACTCTTGACCCTCTTTGCTGAATATAAACTTGATGAACTCGCGACGCACCGGATCGAGCTTGGTACCCGGTTTGTGATTGATCGCCAAATAAAGGTATCGGGCCAGTGGATAGTCCCCGCTGTAGGCGTTCTCGGAGGTTGGCGGAAAGGCTTTTTCGCCTGGTTTTGAAGCCAAAGCCAGTGTTTTTACCGAGGCGGTTTTAAAACCTACACCGCTGTAGCCCATCGCGAATTTGTTCTCTCCAACTGACTGAATCACCGCTGTCGAACCAGGCTGCTCGTTGACCAAGTCCCGGTAGTCGCCGTTTCCAAGGACTTTCTCCTTGAAAAACCCATAGGTTCCAGATGCTGCGTTTCGTCCAAACATCGCTATGTTTGCAGACTCGTAGTCGCCCGAAAGCCCTAAATCTCCCCACTTGTCAATCGAATTGCCACCGAGTTTTCGAGTGCTCGAAAAAATCGAATCCAGTTGTTGCAAAGATATCTCCGAAAGCGGATTGTCGCGATGAACATAAATCGCAAGCAGATCGATCGCCGTCGGGATCATCGTCGGCTTGTACCCAAACTTCTTCTCAAAGTCCGCAATTTCATTACTCTTCGCATCCCGACTCATCGGCCCAAAACTCGATGCACCCTCGATCAACGCCGGCATGGCCTTCGAAGAACCCTGCCCTTCGACCTCGGTGCGCACTCCCTTGTAATACGTCTTGAACTTCTCGGTCCAAAGCAACATCAGCGGATTCATCGAATCAGAGCCGACGCTCTTGAGTTGTCCGGACACCCCAGGAACCACTCGGTAAGGCTTCAGGGAGGAGTCAACAGCAAGCTGAGCCTGGGCCCCATAAGCCATCGACAAGAGTGCAAGCAGGCAGAGCAAACCTCTGCGATAAACCATTTTTCGCGGATGAATCAAAGTAGTTCCTAAATTCTCTTGCATGGAAATCCTCCTAGGAATCAGCTATCCTCTAGCCTGCGTAAGTTCCAGAATCGTCGCTGCAGATTTTCATGCAAGCCCTGCAAGTGGAACAGTCGACCAATATGAAGATTCTGCAAAGAATTGATGAACGAAAAAGAAATGAAATCCTCGATAACCTATTCGGCAGTCCCAGAAGCTCTCGGCGGTCCCTTCGTTTTTTGGGGTTCGCTCCCAGAAAGCATGGGTTTGGCCGCTGAATTAGGCTTTGACGGAATCGAGATTTTCCCTCCCGGGCCGGAATTCCTCCACCAACAGGATCTCAAAGCTCTCTCGGCTCGCTTCGGGATCCAGGTTGCAGCCATTGGAACCGGGGCTGGCTGGGTCCGGCACAAACTCTCCCTAGCAGACAGCGATAACTCCGTTCGATCTGCGGCTATCGAGTTCCTCGAATCGATGCTCGAAGTAGCCACACAGCTAGGAGCTCCAATGATCCTCGGCTCTATGCAAGGACGCTCAGGTCCCGGGGTGCCCAAACCCTTAGCAAAGCAGTATCTGCGAGAGGGACTCGAACGACTCGATTCGCGTGCTCGAAAGATCGGTGGCCAGATCCTCTATGAGCCCTTGAATCGATACGAGACCGACCAGTGCAATACTCTAGCCCAAGGCTCAGCGATGATCCGAGGCTTGTTTTGCACTAAATTGCTGGCAGATTGGTTCCACATGAACATCGAAGAAGCCGACATCGCTGCATCGATACACAAGGCTGGCACGGCGATCGGACACGTACACTTTGCCGATAGCAACCGGCAAGCCATCGGCTTGGGGCATCTAACGGTCAGTCCAATGATCGAAGCTTTACGCTCGACCGGCTACAGCGGATATCTGAGTGCTGAAGTTTTCCCACTACCAACTTCCCAGCAAGCAGCCTACGAAACAATTCGCTCGTTCGAAAAATACGCAAAACCAACTTAGTCGATTTTAAAACAATCAACGGACTTGGCCGTAACCGCCGCCACCGGGGGTCAAGATCCGAATCCGATCCCCCGGCTGGATTTGAAGTTGGCAAGAACCTTGCAATCGCTGCTGGTTGCCAAGCCGATCGATCCACCAGTTTTCACCCAGCAAACCAGCTAGCCCACCTTCGAGCCCATAAGGCCCTGAGCCTTGGCGGCGACTCGTGACCAGGGACACCTCAAGTGGCTCGAGTGCCATGATCTCTCGTTCCATTCCACAGCCCCCTCGATGCAAGCCATCTCCTCCACTTCCGCGTCGAACACCAAAGCGCATTACCCGCACCGGATAGCGACTCTCTAGAACCTCGACATCCGTCAGCCGTGTGTTAGTCATATGGGAATGGACAGCGTCGGACCCGGGTCCGTATTGGCTTGCTCCCGTCCCGCCTCCGATCGTTTCGTAATAACCGAACCGATCGTTGCCAAACAAAAAGTTGTTCATGGTTCCTTGACTGGCTGCCGCTAGTTCAAGAGCTCCCCAGAGCACATCGACGATCCTCTGACTCGTTTCAACATTACCTCCTGCAACCGCAGGCCAATCCTCGACTCGTCCAGTTCCACGAGGATTAAGTATGCCTCGTGGGATGCTTAATTCGACGGCTCGCATCACCCCGGAGTTAAGCGGCATGGTGTCGGCTATCGCACATCGAATCGTATACATGACCGCAGCCGTAACGATCCCTGGATTGGCATTGAGGTTCCTTAAGCTCTCGGTGCCAGTACCCTCAAAATCGATCCGCAGTCGATCCCCAGCCTCCTTGGTAATCAGAACCGCAATGCCAGTCCCGTCATCCATCGCATCTTCGAATCGAAATTCAGACTTCGACAAACCCGCGATCCATCGCATCGTTTTGGCTCTGGCAACTTCCAAAATGGACTCAAGGATCGATTGCAAACGAACGGCTCCTAGCGACCGTGCCAACTCGACCATGGCCAGAGCCCCTCGTTGATTGGCCGCTTGTTGGGCGAGCAGATCCGCTAGGTTTTCCGCGACATTTCGCGACGGATACGGAGCACTCCTGAGCAACCGCTCGATTCGATCCAATCGATCGATCCCGGCCTGGGTAAAATGCATCGGCGGGATAATGACTCCCTCTTGGCCCAAGCATGTGGAAGTCGGTGCCATGGATCCGGGTGCTATTCCGCCGATCTCTGCATGATGAGCCCGAGAAGCGACAAAGAATGTCGGTCGCTGCGATCCCTCGATAGCAAAAACTGGCGTGACGACTGTCACATCCGGCAAATGCGAGCCGCCTTGATAAGGATCGTTCGTGACAAAGCAATCGCCAGGACTCATCCTCTCGAATCGCTCGATCATCGCTTGTACAGTGCGCCCCATGGCACCTAGATGAACCGGCACGTGGGGTGCGTTGGCTATCAGTTCCCCACGGGCATCGAACACCGCACAGCTAAAATCCCGCCGTTGCTTGACATTCACGCTCAGCGCGGTTTGCTCCAGCACGATTCCCATTTGCTCGGCAATCGCAGCAATCCGCTGCGCGATGACCTCTCTAAGAATGGGATCAAACGAATCGGCGACGGACTGGCTCGATGCACCTGTATCGGCAGTTTGCTCGATACGATGATTCGCTCGCTCGATCCTAAGCGATCCATCGGACTCCATGGTTGCTTTCCAACCCAAATCGATGATCGTCGTCGAACCGCTGGATTGCACCAGCGCCGGTCCGGTGATCACTTGCCCGATCCGAATCGCTCGACGATCCAGACAAGGTGCATCGACTCGCTGGTTTCCAACCACCATAGAGATCAATCGCTGCGGAACGATGATCTCTTGGGGCATTGCCATCGGCTCGATGGTCGCTTGCGGCGAAGAGCCTTCGAGCCACAAGCACGTAATCTCCAACGGATGCGAATCCCTCGAGACTCCAAACTTTTCCTGGTATCTTTTTTCAAACCTTGAGCTCCAATCCTCGGGGTGATCATCCCAGAGGATTCGCAGTGTCCCTTCAGTACCCAGGTAGCGAAGCTCGACCTCACCGAGAAAAGTCTGTTGCTCCGAAGCGATACCTTCGCCGGCCAACTCCAGACGGATTTGCTCGGTGAGCCTGCTGCGAATAAGTTCCAATTGCCCTCGGTCGAGCTTATCCAAAGGCATGTACAGCGGATGGGTCGCAGAGCGTTTGATTTGCGCAAGCCCCATTCCCAGGGCGCTGAGCAGACCGGCCTCGGGATGATCGATGATACGATCCATATCCAGGAGCTCGGCAATCTGACAAATGTGTTGGCCGGCAGCACCCCCGAAGCCTACGAGCACATGTTCGCGCGGATCGGCTCCTTGTTCGATGCTGATGGCTCGGACAGCCGAAGCCATTTGCTCGTTGGCGATTTGGCGCAAACCTGAAACAAGCTTGTCGGCATCCATGGACTCAAACAAAGGATTGCACTGAACTTGATCGAGCAGTTCCATCAAGCGATCTTGGGCGGCCTGGGGTTGCAATGGTATCGGAAACGCTTGAGGATCGATTCGACCTTGGAGCAAATTCAAATCGGTGATCGTAAGGGGGCCGCCTCGGCCGTAACAAGCAGGCCCTGGATCGGAACCAGCGCTCTTGGGGCCTATGCGTAACTGGACTCCGTCAAACGTGCAGATGCTACCGCCACCGGAGGCAACCGTATGGATCGCGAGTGTCGGTACGGTCATTCGAATCCCCGCCTTGACCGTTTCGTGTTCGAGTTGCAATCGGCCATCGATGCGGCACACATCCGTCGAGGTGCCACCCATGTCCAGTCCGATGAGCTTCGGTGCACCGGATTGTTTGGAGATCGCCTGCAAAGCCACCGCGCCTCCAGCAGGTCCCGAAAGAACCAATTCCTTTCCGGAGGCTTGAGCAGCATCGATCAGCCCTCCACTGCTGGTCATCACCCGCAACTTGCTCCCAGCAATCTGACAGATTTGCTGCTGCAACCCCGAAAGGTACTTGCGAACCACGGGAGTCAAATAAGCATCCACGAGTGCCGTTTCGCCCCTGGATACGGCTCGAATCACCGGTGCGACACGGGCAGAACTAAATACCCAAGGAAAACCCATATCCGTTGCAATCTGGGCTAAACGCAACTCATGCTGAGGATTCCTATACGAGTGGAGCAAACAGATCGCCAAGGATCTGATCCCTCGGCCCCAGAGCGATCGCAACTCCTCTTGAGCTTGTTTCTCATCAAGTGCCATCAGGACATCGCCATTGGCGTCGATTCGTTCGACGATGCCAACCGAATGAGTATAGAGACTGCGTCTTTTCTGGACATGGATTGCAAAGAGTTCAGGCCGCTCCTGATACCCGATTTCGATCAGATCCTCGAACCCCTTGGTCGTAAGCAAAGCTGTCGGCTCACCGGATCGTGTCAGCAGTGCATTCGTCGCGCGAGTAGTCCCCAAGCGAACATCGAGAACCGGGAGCGGATCCTCCAGGGGAACATCGAGCATCATTCGGGCAGCAAGCACGGGAGCTTCTATCCCTGGTATAAACTCGTAAGCCACGGCAGATCGGGCTTGCGAAAGTCCTTCGACCCGGATGGCACCCGTCGAGCCGCAAAAGTCGCTGCAAATCCCTTCAGCAATAGCTTGTCGAGAAGCATCGTAAAGCACCACGGAACTCGAACGCCAGAATCGATGGCTTTGGCCAATTCGGCGAGGATCGATCCAGGTCGATGAGTCCATCCATGAATCGATGCTGCCTGGCATACGACCATGCGATAGGACTTTGAGTCGGAGCTGGCGCTTCTGTGGCGTTAGGACGAAGCAATCCGTAAAAGTGCCTCCGACATCGCACCAAACTTGGTAGTTTCCAACCATAGAATTATTGCTTTTCCGACTGTGTATTACCGATGGCTGAGCCCAACCAATTATTTTAACGGATTGACTATACGAATTGTATCAATGCGTCGTCCCCTTGATTCTTTAGTATCCAAGTTATGTGCCTTCATAGCCAGAACAACTTCAGTTACCACTCGTGCTCGAAATCGGATGATAGAAATCGCGGTGATAGGAAATGCTCAGTAAAATTGAGTTCAATTTCGTGGTCGACCGCATATGTGCCCATGCTCCCCCCCTTCGATTACGAGCACGAGCACCGTTTCACTGAGCACGAGCACGCATCAGCCAGCCACATATCAAATCAACATAGCCGTAAAAATTCCTGAAGAACCGCCTTTTCAATCACAAGTCAGATACTCATGCCACAAGCCATCGCTTAGGACTAGGCCCGCTCGGGTCAATCGCACCCGATCCTCGGCATGCTCGATCCAGCCTTGTGCGATGTGCTTATCCAAACACTTTTGGATCGCCTGAAAGGTGTTTTCACAGAAATCCGCTTTGAATTGATCCCAAGCCACTCCCTTTCGCTGCCGCATCCCAAACACGAAACGCTCTCGATCCTGCTGATCGGCTGTCAGTTCGTCTTGCTCATCGATCGGTGAGAGATTCTCCTGGATTCTCCGCAAGTACTGGAGAGTCCCTCGATGATTCACACTTCGAGTACTCCCCAAATAACTTGCAGCACTTGGGCCAAACCCCCACCATCGATCCGAATTCCAATAGGACTGATTGTGCAAGCACGCTTGCCCCTCGATAGCGAAGTTCGAGATCTCATAATGCTCAATCCCAAGTGCACACAGCGTATCGATCGCCATATTGTACATATCGAGTTCAATCTGCTCGTCGACCTTGGTGATCTGATGCCGCTGCAGTTGGCCATAGAAGCGAGCACCTTTTTCAAAAGTTAGCCCATAGGTCGATACATGCCCGATCCCGAGCGAACCGCAACGCTTCAAATCCGCTTGCCATTCATCGAGCGTCTCGCCGGGTGCCGCAAAGATCAAATCGAGCGAGACCTGGGGCATGCAAGAGACAGCAAGCTCGATCGACCTTGAGAGTTCCTCAGGGGAATGGTCTCGCTCAAGGACCCTGAGTTTGCGAGCTTGGAAGGATTGCCCACCGATGCTTATACGGTTGATCCCAAAGCTGCTCCAGAGTTTCAAATTGGACGAGGTGATATCTCGCGGATTTGCTTCGATGGTCCACTCTCGGGCACCTTGAATCGGCAACCAAGTTCCGATGCTATCGAGCAGTCGCTCCATAAGCTTAGGACTGAGAATCGATGGCGTCCCCCCACCTAGAAAAATTGTCTCTACCGGTTGCGGAGTTCCAAGCCATGAGAGCTCGGTTCCGATGGCATCGACGAATCGCTCGTGAAGATCGTCTCGGCCAGCAAGCAACGTAAAGTTGCAATAGCCACAGCGATGGTAGCAAAATGGTACGTGCAAATAGGCCGCTTTTGGACGAGGACCAGAATTGGACAACTGCAAGGCTACTTGCGGATCAAGTTTCGAGAGCATAAGGCAGGTAAAGGTGCAGTCTATTTTGGAAGATTACCTGTGAGGATGGCCAGATACTGCATGAATACCATAAAGATCACGGTGATGATCATCGCAGCTATCATGAACCAAATCAGAAACCCGGCGGCTACCGCCAATTGCTTGAGCGCAATTTGTGCCTTCTCACGATACTGGATCGCAAGACGCTCGAGCGATTCGCTATCGGCACCGCTAAGCTCGCCGACTTCGAGGGTCTGAATGAATTCGTCCGGGAGGCGATTCGGCTCTGAAAAACTCTCCGAGAGCGACTTGCCCTGCTGGATCGCTGATTCAATTTCAGGCAAACCCGAGATGTAGTAATAGTTCCCGGTGCTCAAGACCGCATCGCGCACACTTCGTTTGGCCTCGACTCCAGCACCGAGCATCATCGAGAGGGTCATCGACAATCGACTCATCGCCGTGGTCGTAAAAACCGGGCCGATCACCGGCACGTTGCGAACCAATGGAACCAACGTCTGATGGCAGTTGTACCAGTTTTTCCAAATACCGACGCAAATTGTTCCAAGAATCAATGAGATCACCAAAAGGATGCCTAGGAATATCATCACTCCGTTGATACCCCGAAGTCCAACTCCGGTAATGTCGAACGGTTTTTCATTGGGCCCACCGGCTTGGAAAAATCCATTGATAAAGATCATGCCGCAGATGATCAAGATCGCCAAAAGCAATTGAATCACCGGAGCGGTGATCTGCGAGACAAAGTCCTGCCGCGTTCGCTTGAGATCTTGGTAGTAGTCGGACATGTAACCGAGGACTCGGTCAACTTGCCCAGACTCTTCTCCAGCCGAAATCATCTTGATCAAAAGTGGTGGAAAGAATCCTTTTTGCAACTGCATCGCTTCTGAAAAGGTGTATCCAAGCCTAATCTTGTCGGCTGTATCTTTCGCAGCATCGCGATAGCGGGTCGCACCCGCTTTGGACTCGGCATCCAAAAGCCGCAGAGGATCGACTCCAGCCCGAAGACCCGTCGAGAGTCGGTTGCAAAAATGATAGAGTTGGCCAAGCGATGCACCGCCGAACATACGCTGAATTAAACTTGGCGTAGGCAAAGGTTCCTGTTTGCCCCGAGGTGGCACACTGGGAGGATTCTTGTCAGAGCGAGACATAAGCTTTTGCCATCCAGGAAACTTAGGGAAACTTTTCCGGGTTTCTTTCAAGCTACTACGGCAGGGTTGCCGAGTGTGAAGAAAACACGATTGTAGCGATTCTACCAAAGGAATGGATGATGCAAGAGCGACATTATGCTGGCAAACCAAAACCCAATGCCTCCGCCAGGCCATTGAATAACTTGGATAAGCAGTCCTACAGATGGCTCTATAGTGCTGTGCTCACAAGCGTTTGTCTTACCGGCTGCGCCTCTCAATCAGCCAATAAACTCCCGGGCTTCTCGATGTCCAGCGCAGGCCAAGGGGTAAAGAATCAGATTTCTTCCGTGGGTGCGGCGATGTCTTCGGCTTACTCCAAGACCAAAACAGCCATCGCGGCACCCTTCACGCCCGTCTCGGCATCTTCGATGGAGAACGCTAATGGCGAAAGCGACTCTGCAACCAATCCTTTGAGCATCGCTCCAGACACTTTCGTCGCGCAAGGCAATTACTTTGTATCGCAAGGAAACTATGCAAAAGCGCTCGATAGCTACTCGCGAGCCTTGGAAGCCGAACCTAAGAATGCCGTCGCACTGCTGAGCACAGCAAGGCTCTATGACCGACAGCAAGAAATTGCCAAGTCGATCGAGTTCTATCAAAGAACAATCCAAGTGGCACCGACCAATGCGGACGCTTGCATGGAACTCGGTCGAGTCTATGCCAAGTCCGGCGATATTGCTTCGGCTCAGCAGCATCTGCGCAAAGCCGTCGAATTGCAACCGACCAATAAGTCCTATCGTCATGCACTCGCCGGTGCAATGCTCGATGCGGGGGACGCAAACGGATCGATGGCCGAGTTGGCACGATGCGAGACCCCAGCGATGGCCCAATACCAAATGGCCTACTTGCTATTCCAGCGCAAGAATATCCCTGCCACACAGCAGCATCTGACCGAGGCTCTAAAAATCGATCCGAATCTCAAACCCGCCCGCGATCTTTTGACGAGTATCGGAGGTACGGCCAACATCGATCAGCTTGTCGATCGCGGCAGGCAGGTCACTCAGCAGGCAAGCGGCATTTATCGCCAGGTAGGGGCAGTGACCGAGAGCATATCGAGTGCGATGAATCCCACACCCGGCACAATGGCACCCGGCACAATGGCACCCGGCACTCCAAATATCGCTCCATCGAATGGCAATCTGCTGGATATCCCAGTCGTTCCTTATCCAAACACACTTGCCCCAGGCCAAGAGCCGGTCCGAGTTAAATTGAACCAATAACGACCGCATGGGCTCGCACGATACCCACAGGTCGATTTATGCCGATGGATTTGATAGAATCCCAGGCATGAAACATTCTCCGATGGATCCAAGTCGTCAGCCCAATTGCGATCGTGCAATGGGTATTTGCTCGCATCAAAGATCTTTGATGCGCTGGCTGTGCACCTGCATCGTTTCGATCGTGACGATTTGGTCGAGTCCAAATTGGGCGATGGCACAAGGCTCTGTAAGTCCGGCAGATGTCCAGCAAGCGATTGAAGACTTGCTGCAATACTTTCGACGCACCCAAAATCGGCAAGCCAAAGATGGCCCCGTCGGTGCTTGGCAAGGTCACCAGGATCAAAAAACTGGCTTGACGAGTTTAGTCGTCTTGGCACTTCTGAGCGCTGGTCGCAAACCCAATGACACCGAGGTGGCCCGCGCGATGGACTACATCCGCAGTGAGCCGCCCATGCAAGTCTACGAAGCGAGCTTGCAAATCATGGCCATGTGCTTGGCAGAACCAGGCAGAGACCGTGCCCTGATCGAACGCAATGTAGACTGGCTTATCCAAGCCCAACAAGCCGATGGCGGTTGGGCTTACCGGCAAGACCGCGGAGCTTCTGACGAATCGAACACTCAGTTTGCCGTGCTTGCTCTTTGGGAAGCAAGCCGTATTGGGATCGAGATACCTCAACCAGTGATCCAAAAGGGACGCACCTACTGGCTCAATAAGATGAGTCCTGCGGGCACCTGGGGTTACCGAGGCGACCCGAAGCCTCTTGGAAGCATGACTTGTGCAGGGATCGCTTCGATGCTAATTCTCGAAGATGCATCGGCAACTCAAGATGCCCGTGCCCAGGGCAATCAGATTCAGTGTTGCACTCAAGGGGCTGCCGAAGCGTATGATCTTGAGAAGTCGCTTCGGTGGCTTGCCGATAATTTTTCAGTCACTCAGAATCCCGGTTCGGCTGCTTGGTACATGTACTATATGTACGGCCTGGAACGTGTTGGTCGTCTCTCAGGCCAACGCTTCATCGGTCAGCATGACTGGTATCGCGAGGGATGCGATGCGATCGTCGGCCCGAAAAACTCTCGGCTTATGGGAGTTACGCAAGGTTCCGCTGGAATCGAGTCTGCGGCTGCTCGCGCCATGGCATTGCTGTTTTTGAGCAAGGGCAAGCGGCAGGTCGTCATAGGCCAGTTGCAGCATTCGACCGATCCACAGGATCGGGATTGGAATCGACACCGAAAAAGTATCCAGCACCTGACCGGACACATCGAACTTGCTTGGAAACGCGATCTAGCCTGGCAGACGATCAAACTCCAACGGGCAACACTCCCGGATTTACTCGAAACACCCGTCTTGTTTATCACTGGAAGCCAGGAGTTTGTTCTCTCGGCCCAGCAACGTAGGATGATCAAAGACTACATCGACCAAGGCGGATTCATCTTCGCAGAAGCCTGCGCGCAGGAGGGTTGCGATGGTCAAGCCTTCGACGTGTCTTTCCGTCGTGAGATGGAGATGATCTTCGACAAGCCTTTTCAAAAGCTACCTCCGAACCATCCGGTCTGGAGCGCAGAGGCACGGCTCGATCCATCGGCCTTACCCGATGGCTTTTGGCTCTACGGAATAGAAGCCTGCTGCAAAACCAGCATCATCTACAGCCCGATAAGCCTGACTTGCCGCTGGGAACTCTCAAAGCCCTACGGAGCAAAACCTCAGTATTCCAAGGCCGTAAGCTCCCAACTCGATAATGCGGTCAAGATCGGGCTAAACGTCGTGGCCTACGCTACAGGAAGAGAACTCAAGGACAAGCTTGAAGCCGTTCAGATCGTGCAAAGCGATATGAATCGCCAAGTCCTCGACCGAGGTACACTGACTCTGCCAAAGCTCATGCACAGCGGTGGTGGTGATGAAACCCCTAAAGCCCTAAGCAACCTTGTGGAAGTCTTTCGGCGCGAGACCAAAGCCATGGTCGATCCAAAGACACCAAAACTCTCGGCGACCAGCACCGAACTTGAAAAGTATCCTTTGGTTTATATCCATGGAAGAACCAAATTCGCGTTCTCCGAGGCCGAGCAGCAGGGCATGCGAAACCACTTTATCAATGGTGGTATGGTACTCGGAGATGCAATATGTGGCTCTGAGGAATTCACCAAGTCGATGCGTGAAGAGTTCGGCAAGTTGTTTCCCGATGCCAAGTGGCAACTGCTACCCGTCGACCACCCGCTGCTGCTCAAGGATGGCCCAGGTGGCTATGATCTGCGCAACGTTAGCTTGGTCGATCCAGGCCGCGGAGACGTGGATTTGGCCAAGGCCAAACGCGAGGGTCCTGCGGAGATCGAAGCGTTGGAATGGAACGACCGGATCATCGTCCTTTTCTCACCGAACGATCTAAGCTGCGCTATGGAAAGCAAGCACTCGTTGCAATGCAGGGGCTACGTTCGAGAGGATGCATTCCGAATTGGAATCAACTTTCTTTTGTATTCCCAGTTGCATTAAAAGGCATCGAGATCAGCAAGACTCATGCGAATGCTCTCGATCATTCTCTCGGAGCCGAGCTGCTCGTAGAGACCTAAAGCTTCTTGCCAATAAACCCTCGCTTGCTCTCGATTTCCTCTGGCTAGTTCGATTTCGGCTAGCTCGTCAAGCACCGCTGGTACTCCGTCGCCATGATGCATTTTGCGGGCTCGTGCGAGAACATCCAGTTGCCGCTCGAATGCTTCATCAAGCCTGCCCATCATGCGATGAACGTAGCCGAGTTGAGACGAGATCGCTATAAGGTCATCTCCGTAGCCCTCTCTGGACATGAGGGACTCTAGTTGCGTGAGCTTTTTTTCGGCAGCTTCGTAGTTCCCTCGTCCAATATCGATCTCAGCCAAGACGAGTTTATCAAAAGCGATACCGATTAGGTTCTCATTCTTCTGCTCGATCTTGATACTTTTAAGAATGTACTGCTCGGCTTGATCCCATTGTTCCATTTGGATGTGCAGCCGCGCTAGATTCCCGAGGTTCACGCTCTGGCCTTCGAGGTAGCGAATATTTCTGTTTATATGAAGTGACTTTGTGTGGTAATCTTTGGCTTCGTCAAAATGACCTTGGATCTGACAGATCACCCCCAGTCCATCGAGGGCAGAAGCATTCAAAAAAGGATTGTCATATTTTTGGGAGAGAAACGCGATTTTTTCCCACTGAGCCCTCGAATCATCAAGCCGTCCGAGCATGCGGTAAGCTTCAGCCAAGCAGGTGCGGATGTCCAAGGCAAGATCGAAATACCGGCGGCGTTTGCGATAGGCTCGGATCTCATTGTAGGCTTCTTCCAAAACCTCTGTGGCTTGTTGAAACATCCCTATTTCGATCAGAAGCTCTCCTATTACGTGCTTGATGAGCCAAATGCGATCAAAGTCTCCGATTCCACTGAATACATCGAGAGCTTTACGATAAGAATCCAAGGCCTTTTCAAGATCGCGTTGGGCTTGGTAGGTCGAAGCCATACCCATGTAGCCGACACCGCGCCACTTGTTTTCAAATTCCTGCGATACCAAACGGTCAAACCATTTCCAGATGTCCTTGCAAAGTCACCCGAGAGTTCGATCGCCATGGGTGATTCAGGGGCGATCGCCTTGAGTTTATCGAGAATCTTTCTACCTCGAACCAGATTCCCGTCGGCCAGCGCAATAGTTCCATCTTCATAGAGACGGTTTGCTTGTCGTTTCATCAATGCTTTTCCAAAAGTTGCTCGCCGAATTGACTCCGATGTCTACCCAATCCAAATTCGACTCTCCGGCATTCTAACCGGAATCCGCTAGGGCGGAGCAAACTTGCGCACGATTTCATTTCGATTGACACCACCTTTCCAATGCCTCAACCCATTTTCGATCGTCCAGGGCTCCTTGACGACTACGACTTGGGCAATTTCCAAGTGTTCCGGCTGATCCTTGTGCAAAGCGCGAATTTCGCACAGCAAACTCTCTGGATCGGTCCAAGAGTCCCCCTTGAGACTTACGATCGCAACTGGTCGCCTGAGACCATTTCCTACAACGACGCACCCTGCGATGGACTCGATTTGCTCGATAGGCTCTTCGAGGATCCGAGGTGCGAATTTGTATCCTGTATTTAAAACCTGGATATCATCGGCGCGGCCTGAAATTCGGATCGAACCGTGGGCGAGATTACCGATCGATACACAATCGCCTGTATCGAGCCAACCGGATTGGATCCGCTGCTGACTGGCAAACTCGTCGCGCCAATAACCTTGCATCACTCCGGGGCCTTGAACCCAAAGCTTCTGATCGCTATCGATCCGCACCTTGACTCCTTGGACTGGCGGTCCTACTCCTTGAAGAATCGCCGGTACGGTTTGTCCACCCTCTTGCCTTGCGGCTCGGTTAGAACAAACAACCGGCGATGCCTCGGTTAATCCATAGCCTTGGAAGATCGTAAGCATCTGGCTTTCGAAGCATTCCCGAACCGAGTCTTTAATCGCCGCACCGCCACTAGCAAGTTGTCGTATGCGACCTCCAAGAAACGTCCGAAGATTGCATTGCTCTCCGGCATGCGATTGCACTCGGGCTTGCTTGATCCAATACTCGTAAACCGAGGGAACCGCATTGACCAGTGTCGGGCCAAGCAACTGAGCAAGTTCGATCAGTGTTTGGCTGCTAGTGGCGCATGCCATCGTCCCGCCTGAGAGGTACCAAGCGGTAAGTTCGCAGGTGCGAGCGTAAGCATGAGCAAAGGGGAGCAAATTGAGCCGCAGATCTTGATCATCTTGGGGCATGGCATCGAGTTTAGCCATTGCATTCGAAAGCAGATTGCCGTGGCTGAGCATCACACCTTTAGGGTTTGCCGATGTCCCAGAGGTCCAAAGAATGTTTGCCAATTGGAGGTCTCGTTGGATTTCTTGCCAACTTCTCCGCTGAGCGACACTTGGCACACACGTCGCCTGATCGAGTGCTTGGGCGATCGGCATGCTCGGAACACTTAATCCTCGGGTGTGGGTTGGATTGCTTTGACCGAGCGAGAATACCGCTTTGGGCTCAAGCGATGCGATAGCCCTTTGGATTTGGCGATCGTGCCAACGCGGATCGATCGGAGAGTGTACCGCACCGATCGCTGCGCAGGCCAGATCTAGGATCGCCCAGCGGTGAGAGTTCGGCTCGAGATTGACCACTCGGTCGCCTGCATTTAATCCCCCATTCGAGAGCCACAGCGCGAGACGATCGACCTGATCTCGAAATTCGCTCCACCGAATCGATCGCATCGAGCGATCTTCCGTGAGGATCCAAGCCTCCCGATGATCCAGCCGGCTTGCCGTCGAGCAAAAAGCTTCGTAAAGCGAGCGTTGCATCGTCGTGGGACTAGGTTGTTACTAGGTGCGGACGCAGTCGATAAAGTACTCGAGTTTACCGTCGTTGGAATCCTCGACCAACCCGTGAATATCGGTGTCGAATCCAGGGAATTTCTCGTTAAACATGCGGGCAAATCGCAAGTACTCGACGATCGACTTGTTGAATCGCTCGCCCGGAATCAGCAGCGGGATCCCAGGTGGATAGGGTGTAAGCAGCACGGCAGTGGCCCTACCTTCGAGTTGATCGATCGGGACTCGATCGACTTCGTCGTGCGCCATCATCGCAAAGGCATCCGAAGGCTTCATCGCAGGTTGCATTGGAGAAAGATACATCTCGGTCGTCACGCGAGCCACATCATGAGCTTTGTAAGTGTCATGGATCTTCTGGCAGAGATTCTTCAGACCGACGCGTTCATACTGTGGATATTGCTGGACGAACTCCGGTAGGATCTTCCACATCGGCTGATTCTTGTCGTAATCGTCCTTGAATTGCTGCAAAGCGCTTACGAGTGTGTTCCAACGCCCCTTGGTGATACCGATGGTGAACATGATGAAGAACGAGTAAAGACCAGTCTTCTCGACAATCACACCATGCTCGGACAAATAGCGAGTGACGATCGATGCCGGGATACCGGTGTCTGCAAACCGTCCCGAAACATCCAAGCCAGGTGTGATGACCGTGGCCTTAATCGGATCGAGCATGTTAAAGCCATCGGCGAGTTTTCCAAAACCATGCCAGTCTTCGTCCCCACGCAAGATCCAGTCTTCGCGTTCTCCGATCCCCTCCTCTACCAAGTGGTCAGGACCCCAAACTTTAAACCACCAATCGGCTCCCCACTCGTCGTCGACCTTCCGCATTGCTCGCCGAAAATCGATCGCTTCCATGATCGACTCTTCGACCAA